>JASHQL010000008.1 GCA_030039155.1 Streptosporangiaceae bacterium
CCGAGCGGCACCCTGGCGGTCAGCTCGGTTCCGTCGCCGCAATGGCTCACGGCGAGCACCTCGCCCTCCTGGTGCGCGCGCGACACCAGGTCGCCGCGATCGTAGGGGACGGTGACCTTGACCTCCCGCTGCTTGCGCGGAAGCAGCCGTTCGACCTCGGCGAGCAGTTCGTCCATGCCGGCGCCGGTGTGCGCCGATACCACCACCGACTGCTTCTCGGCCAGCGTGACGGCCTCGACCTCGATCGGGTCAGCCACGTCGGCCTTGTTGATCACGACGAGCTCGGGCACCTCGGCGGCGCCGATCTGGCCGAGCACCTCCCTGACCGCCGCAAGCTGCGCACGCGGGTCGGCGTCTGACCCGTCGATCACGTGCAGGATGAGGTCAGCCTCGGCAACCTCTTCCAGCGTGGACTTGAACGCCTCGACCAGCTGGTGCGGCAGATGCCGCACGAAGCCGACGGTGTCGGTCAGCGTAAACGGCAGGCCGGACAGCGTCCTGGCCCGCCGCACCGCCGGGTCGAGCGTGGCGAACAGCGAGTTGTCCACCAAGACCTGGGCGCCGGTGAGCCGGTTCAGCAGGCTGGACTTGCCGGCGTTGGTGTACCCGGCGATGGCCACCGAGGGCACGTCGCGGCGGCGCCGCTGGCCGCGCTGCACGTCCCGGCCGACCGACATCTCCTCGATCTCGCGGCGCAGCTTGGCGATCCGCGTCCTGATCCGGCGCCGGTCAGTCTCGATCTTGGTCTCGCCAGGGCCGCGGGTGCCGATGCCGCCGTTGCCGCCGGCCCGGCCGCCTGCCTGCCTGGACAGCGACTCGCCCCAGCCGCGCAGTCTCGGCACCAGGTACTGCAGCTGCGCAAGCTCGACCTGTGCCTTGCCCTCCTTGCTGCGGGCATGCTGGGCGAAGATGTCCAGGATCAGCGCGGTCCTGTCGACCACCTTGACCCGCACGATGCCCTCAAGCCGGCGCAGCTGGCCAGGGGTCAGCTCGCCGTCGCAGATCACCGTGTCGGCGCCGCGGGCCGCGACGATCTGGGCAAGCTGGGCGGCCTTGCCGGCGCCGACGTAGGTCGCCGAGTCCGGCCTGCCACGCCGCTGGATCAGGCCGTCGAGTACCTCAGAGCCGGCGGTCTCGGCGAGCTGGGACAGCTCGCGCAGCGAGTTCTCGGCCTCGGTGAGCGTGCCCTCGGTCCAGACGCCCATCAGCACGACGCGCTCGAGCCGCAGCGCCCGGTACTCCACCTCGCTGACATCGGTCAGCTCGGTGGACAGGCCCGCCACACGGCGCAGCGCGTGCCGGTCCTCGAGATCGAGCTGCCCCGTTTCCGGTTGCTCGTCAGCCTGCCAGGCCAGGTCTTCGTAAGAAGCAGTCATTTCCATCCAAACCGGATGCCGCTATCCGGGCGATCTGCCCGGCTACCAGCACGAACCGGCCGCGCCAGGCAACCGGTGCTGCGGTCGATAGTGCCACTTGAGATCGGCATCCTCATCTCAATAACGCCGCGCCCGGCCCGGATGTGCCCCGAGCCGTACTGGGCTGGGTGGCCGACCCGGCATGGGCTAGCGTCTTGATTCACCGGCCCTCGGGACGACCCGTGGACCCCGGAGTTGCCGGCCGGCCAGCAGCGGACCGCGGTACCGGCCGAGGTCAGCGTCACCGAGAGGAGCGACCCAGATGACGGGCATCGAGGGCGTGGAGATCGCCGCACCAGCCGGCTCGCGCTATGACGAGATCCTCACCGCGGAGGCGCTCGGCCTGGTAGCGGCCCTGCACAGGCAGTTCGGCGCCCGCCGCCACGAGCTGCTGCGGGCGCGGGCTGCCAGGCAGGAGCAGCTGTCCGCTGGCGCGAACCTCGACTTCCTCGAAGACACCGCGGCGATCAGGCAGGACGCCTCCTGGCGGGTCGCGCCGCCGGCCGCTGGGCTGGTCGACCGGCGGGTGGAGATCACCGGGCCGACCGACAAGAAGATGACCATCAACGCGCTGAACTCCGGCGCCAAGGTCTGGCTGGCCGACTTCGAGGACGCGAACACCCCGCTGTGGGACAACATGATCACCGGCCAGCTGAACCTGAAGGACGCGCTGGACCGGACCATCGATTTCACCAGCGACGAGGGCAAGTCCTACCGGCTGCGGCCCGATGACGAGCTGGCCACGATCGTGGTGCGGCCGCGCGGCTGGCATCTGGACGAGAAGCACTTGCTGGTCGACGGTCAGCGGGCATCGGGCAGCCTGATCGACTTCGCGCTGTACTTCGCCCATTGCGCGCGCCGCCAGCTGGCCAAGGGCAAGGGCCCGTACTTCTACCTGGCCAAGATGGAGAGCCATCTGGAGGCCAGGCTGTGGAACGACGCGTTCGTGCTGGCCCAGCAGATGCTCGGCGTGCCGCGCGGCACCATCAGGGCCACCGTGCTGATCGAGACCATCCCGGCCGCGTTCGAGATGGAGGAGATCCTCTTTGAGCTGCGCGAGCACAGCGCGGGGCTGAACGCGGGCCGGTGGGACTACCAGTTCAGCATCATCAAGAAGTTCCGCACCAGGGGCCGTGACTTCGTGCTGCCTGACCGCAACTCGGTCACGATGACCGCGCCGTTCATGCGCGCCTATACCGAGCTGCTGGTCAGGACCTGCCACTCCAGGGGCGCGCACGCGATGGGCGGCATGGCCGCGTTCATCCCGAACCGGCGCGACCCGGAGGTCACCGAGACGGCGCTGGCCAAGGTGCGCGAGGACAAGACCCGCGAGTCGCGCGACGGGTTCGACGGGTCCTGGGTGGCGCACCCTGACCTGGTGCCGCTGTGCCGCGAGGTGTTCGACGGCGTGCTCGGCGACCGGCCCAACCAGCTCGGCAAGCTGCGCGCCGATGTGCAGGTCAGCGCGAGCCAGCTGCTCGCGATCGGCGAGACGCCCGGCGCGATCACCGAGGCTGGGCTGCGCAACGACGTGAGCGTCGGGTTGCAGTACCTGGCGAACTGGCTGGCCGGCACCGGCGCGGTCGCCATCTTCAACCTGATGGAAGACGCGGCCACCGCGGAGATTTCCAGGTCCCAGGTGTGGCAGTGGCTGCATAACGGCATCACGCTGGCCGAGGGCCAGCTGGTGACCCGTGAGCTGGTCGAGCAGATCATCGGCGAGGAACTGGCCAAGATCAGGCAGGCCCTTGGCGAGGCGTTCGACGCGGCGCAGTACGACCAGGCGGTCGCGCTGTTCAAGGAGGTCGCGCTGGCCGACGACTACGCGGAGTTCCTGACCATTCCTGCCTACGAGCGGATGCCCTGAGCCGGACTCGAAATATCCACCTCGCAGGGCCATGCTGGAGATGCGCGGACGGCGGGAGGCGAGCCCATGACGACCAGCAGCCAGCCTGCGCGGGCACCGGCCAGCCTGGCCGTGCTTGCCGAGCGGATGGTGCCGATCTGCGGCGCGGCCAACGTGATCACCGACCCGGTCGAGCTGCGCACCTATGAGTGCGACGGGCTGACCGCGCACCGCTGCAGCCCAGGGCTCGTGGTGCTGCCTGCGTCGGCCGACCAGGTGGCCCAGATCGTCCGCGAGTGCGCGGCCGCCAGGATCCCGTTCGTCGCCCGCGGCAGCGGCACCGGCCTGTCCGGTGGCGCGCTGCCGTCGGCGGACGGCGTGCTGATCGTGCTGTCCAAGATGCGGCGCATCATCGACATCGACCCGGTCAGCAGGCGGGCGACCGTGGAGCCGGGGGTCACCAACCTGTCGGTGAGCAAGGCAGCCGAGCCGCACGGCCTGTTCTACGCGCCAGACCCGTCCAGCCAGGTGATCTGCTCGGTCGGCGGGAACGTCGCGGAGAACTCGGGCGGCGCGCACTGCCTCAAGCACGGCTTCACCGTGCACCACGTCACCGGGCTGGAGATCGTCACCCCGCAGGGCGAGCTGACCTGGCTGGGCGACGGCACCGGCTGCGCGCCGGGCTATGACCTGGTCGGCGCGTTCACCGGCTCAGAGGGCACGCTCGGCATCGTGACCAAGATCGTGGTCAAGCTGACCCCGATCCCCGAGGCGGTCACCACGCTGCTGGCCGCGTTCGCCACGATGGGCGCCGGCGGCGCGGCGGTGTCGGCGATCATCGGCGGCGGCATCCTGCCAGGCGCGATCGAGATGATGGACGCGCTGGCGATCGAGGCGGCCGAGGCCGCGGTGCAGTGCGAGTACCCGGCAGGCGCGGGCGCGGTGCTGATCGTCGAACTGGACGGCCCGCAGGTCGAGGTGGCCAGGGAGACCGCCGCGGTCAGGGCAATCTGCCAGGCCGAGGGCGCCTACGAAATCAGGGCGGCGGCAGATGCCGCAGAGCGGGCCGTCATCTGGGCCGGGCGCAAGTCCGCGTTCGCCGCTGTCGGCCGGATCAGCCCCGCCTATATCGTGCAGGACGGCGTGGTGCCGAGGACCGCGCTGCCCAGGGTGCTCGACCGGATCGGCGAGCTGTCGGCGCAGGCGGGCATCAGGGTGGCCAACGTCTTCCACGCCGGCGACGGCAACCTGCACCCGCTGGTGCTGTTCGACGACGCCGTGCCAGGTCAGGGCGAGGCAGCCGAGGTGCTGTCCGGACAGATACTCGACCTGTGCATCGAGCATGGCGGGTCGATCACCGGCGAGCACGGCGTCGGCGTGGACAAGTCCAGGTACATGCCGAAGATGTTCGGCGCTGACGACCTGGACACCATGCAGCTGCTGCGCTGCGCGTTCGACGCGGACGGCCTGTGCAACCCTGGCAAGGTGTTCCCGACGCCGCGGCTGTGCGGCGAGGTGCCGGGGGTGCGGCATGGCCCGCACCCGCTGGTCGCTTCCGGCGCAGTGGACCAATTTTGATGGGAACGAGAAGCATCACCCGGCTGGCGCGTCATGCCTGATCCGGTGCTCGCACAGCTGTCGCGGGCCTGCCAGCAGGTCGGTGCCGCGGCGCCGGCCGATGCGGTCGCGGGAGTAACGCCCAGCTACGCCGCCTCGCCGGCCAGCACCAAGGAGGCCGCTGCGCTGCTGCGCGCCGCCGCCGAGCACGGGCTCGCGGTGCTGCCGCGCGGGCGCGGCACCAGGATCGACTGGGCGGTGCCGCCGCGGCGATGTGACCTAGTCGTGCGTACCGACCGGCTGAGCCAGGTGCTCGAGCACGCGGCCGGCGACCTGACCGCGAGCGCGCAGGCGGGAGTCGGCCTTGACCAGCTCGCTGACGTGCTCGGCACCGCGGGCCAGCGGCTCGCCGTCGACCCGCCAGGCGGCGGCCAGCGAGGTCCAGGTCAAGGGGGGTCTGGCACTGTCGGCGGGCTGATCGCCACCGGGGTGGCCGGCCCGCTGCGGTTCCGCTACGGCGGCCCGCGCGACCTGCTGATCGGGCTGACGGTCGTCAGGGCCGACGGCACGATCGCCAGGGCCGGCGGCAAGGTGGTGAAGAACGTGGCCGGCTACGACATCGGCAAGCTGTTCGCCGGCTCGTACGGCACGCTCGGGCTGATCACCGAGGCAACCTTCAGGCTGCACCCGCTGCCGCAGGCGACCGTGCACGTCACGGTGCGGTGCGCCAACGCCGAGGCTGCGCAGGCGGCGGTCGACGCCACCGCCAGGTCGCCGGTCGCGCCTGCGGCGGTGGAGCTGCACTGGCCGTCGGCCGGTGCGCCGCTGGCCGTGAGCGCGCTGCTCGAGGGCGAGGAGTACGCGGTGGCGGCCAGGGCCGAGGTGCTGCGCGAACTGCTCGCCGCGGCCGGCGGCGGCTCGGCGGAAACGTCGGCGCACGCACCTGACTGGTGGGGCCTGAGCCCGGCGGCAGCGGACGGCACGCTGCTGCGGATCGGGTTCTGGCCAGGCCGGCTCGCGGCACTGCTCGGCGCGGTCCGTGGCGCCGCAAGGCCCGCCGGGCTCGATCCGGTGCTGGCCGGCTCCGCCGCCGCCGGAGTCCTGCACGCGGCGCTGCCCGCCGCTGCCGATCCGGCGGCAGCCGTGGTGTTCATCGAGGCACTGCGCGCGGCACTCAGCGAACCCGCGGTCACCGGTGCGGCGGACCGCCCGCGGCCGCCGGCCAGCGCCAGCGCGCTGGTGCTGCACGCACCGCCGGCCGTCCGCGACGCGGTGGACATGTGGGGGCCGGTACCGTCGCTGGCGATCATGCGAGCGGTCAAGGACCAGTTCGACCCGGAGCACCGGATGGCGCCCGGCCGGTTCGCTGGCGGAATCTGATGGCGGACAACCGCGAATTGCGTGACCTGGCGAGTGACTGCGTGCACTGCGGGTTCTGCCTGCCGGCCTGCCCCACCTACCAGCTGTGGGGCGAGGAGATGGACTCGCCGCGCGGCCGGATCCACATCATCACCCAGCTGCTCGACGGCGCGGCAGGTACCGAGGCGGCGCTGACCCATCTCGACCGCTGCCTTGGCTGCATGGCCTGCGTGCCGGCCTGCCCGTCCGGCGTGCGGTACGACAAGCTGATCGAGGCCGCGCGTGGCTGGGCCGAGGGCGACGAGCTAGGCCGGCAGCAGGCGGCCGAGCCGGAGGCAGGCCAGGCCGGGCCGGAGGCAGGCCAGGCCGGGCCGGAGGCAGGC
>JASHQL010000066.1 GCA_030039155.1 Streptosporangiaceae bacterium
CGCCGGGCCGGCGCCCAGGCCGCGGCAGGCCGGCCCTAGGCCGAGCGGTGCCGCCGGCCCGCCGGCCGGCGGCAGTGCTGGTCGGCGTGGTCCTCCAGGTTCAGCGCCGCCTGGATGAGCGGCACGTGACTGAAGGCCTGCGGGGTGTTGCCGACCTGCCTGCCGTACCTCGGGTCGTACTCCTCGCTGAGCAGCCCCAGGTCGTTGCGCAGCTGCAGCAGCCGCTCGAACAGCGCCAGCGCCTCGTCCACCTCGCCGATCATGTGCAGCGCGTTCACCAGCCAGAAGCTGCAGGCCAGGAACGCGCCCTCGGCGCCCGGCAGGCCGTCGACGTCGGCCCTGGCGCCTTCGGTCAGCGCCTTGGCCGGCTGGGTGTAGCGCAGCACCAGGCCGTCCCGCATCAGCTCCTTCTTGATGGTGCGCACCGTGGAGATGACCCGCGGGTCGGTCGGCGGCAGGAAGCCGACTTCGATGATCATCAGCACCGAGGCGTCAAGCTCGGAGCTGCCGTAGTACTGCGTGAACGTGCCGCGCTCGGCGTCGTAGCCCTTGTCGCAGACCTCGGCCTTGATCTCGTCGCGGACCGTGCGCCAGCGCTCGAGCGGCCCTGGCTGGCCCTCCTCGACCATGTGGATGGCGCGGTCAAACGCCACCCAGGCCATCACCTTGGAGTGCACGAAGTGCCGCCGCGGGCCGCGCACCTCCCAGATGCCCTCGTCTGGCTCGCTCCAGTGCTTCTCCAGGAACTCGATCAGCTTGCGCTGCAGGCTCCAGGTGTGCTTGTCGAACGGCAGCCCGGCCTGCCTGCCCAGCGTCAGCGCGTCCATCACCTCGCCGTAGACGTCGAGCTGGCGCTGGTTGACGGCCGCGTTGCCGATCCGCACCGGGGCCGACCGCTCGTAGCCAGGCAGCCAGTCGGCCTCCCACTCGGCCAGCCGGCGCTCGCCGGCCACCCCGTACATGATCTGCACGTCCTGCGGGTCGCCCGCCACCGCCCTGGCCAGCCAGCTACGCCAGCAGGCGGCCTCGTCGGTATAGCCGGTGCGCAGCAGCGCCTCCAGGGTGATGGTCGCATCGCGCAGCCAGCAGTACCGGTAGTCCCAGTTCCGCACGCCGCCGATGTCCTCGGGCAGCGAGGTGGTCGCGGCGGCCACGATGCCGCCCGTCGGGTCGTAGGTCAGCGCCTTCAGCGTGATCAGCGACCGGATCACCGGCTCCCGGTACACCCCGTGGTAGCTGCACTGCGCCGACCACTGCTGCCAGAACGTCCTGGTGGTGGCCAGCATCTTGTCCGGGTCGCCGCCCGGCGCCTCGGTCCGGTGCGATGGCTGCCAGCGCAGCATGAACGGCACCCGGTCGCCGGCCTTGACCACGAAGACGGCCTCGTGCGCCAGGTTGTGCCCGGTCAGCATGACCGGGCTGGACAGCCAGACCGAGTCGGGCCCGGCGACGGCCTGCAGGCAGTGGTCAACCTTCCTGACCCAGGGCACGACCTTGCCGTAGCCGAACCGCAGCCGCAGCACCTCTTCCATCTCGACGGTGCCTTCGACGCCCTCGACGATCCTGACCACCACCGGGTCGCTGTCGTCGCGCGGCGGCATGAAGTCAAGCACCCTGACGGTGCCGCTCATCGTCTTCCAGGTCGTCTCCAGCACCAGCGAATCGCCCTCGTACCGCCTGCTGACCTCGCCGCGGCGGCCCTGCGGGCCGGTCGCCATCGTCGGGCAGATCCGCCAGCTTCCGTTCCGGTCGTCGCCGAGCAGCGCGGCGAAGCAGGCGTCGGAGTCGAACCTGGGCAGGCACAGCCAGTCGATGGAGCCGGTCCTGTCCACCAGCGCGACCGACTGCATGTCGCCGATGATGGCGTAATCCTCGATGAGCCCGGCCATGGTGCCTCCACGGGACAGATGCTGACTGGTGCGTAGCCAAGCCTCGCACGGGAGCGCTCGAAGCGCCGGCCCTGCGGCGCACCAGGTCCGCGGCGGTCGTAAAGTAGCGAGCGTGCGGAAGGCGGTCTGGTAGTGCCACGCAGGGTGATCAAGCGCGCCGTGGTGTTCATCATGCCCGTGCTGCTGGCGACCGTGCTGCTGGCCGGCTGCGCGCAGATGGATGCCGCGCTCGGCAAGCAGTGGGTGACCGTGGTGTTCGGCCCGAACACCAAATACGCCACGGCGCTGAAGGTCAGGGCGGCCTGCTCGCATATCCCGAACGCCATTCCCGAGCCGTTGCCCAAGGGCCACTCGGTGCTCGACGAGATGAACGCGGTGCAGTACACCACCACCAATGCCACCCCGGCCAACCTGGCCGAGCTGCAGACCTGCCTGCAGAAGTTCAAGTCGGTGGTCGGGGTCAACTCCCAGGACGCTGGCGACGACGGCACCTGACCGGGAGCGGCCGACTCCAAGCGCTAGGTAGCTATCCAGTTACTCTCCGTCGATCACCGGTCAGTAGGCTGATCGCGTGCGATCCGCGATTGCAGCGATCATGACGGTGCTGGTCGGCCTGCTTGCTGGCTGCGGCACCGTCGATGCGGCGCTGCGCCAGGACTTTGCCGTGGTCATCTTCAAGCAGAACGCCAACGTCAACGAGCTGCTCCAGGTGCGGCACGCCTGCGCGCACCTGCCCGGCGCGGTGCTGCAGGCGCCGCCGTCCGGCCAGGACCCGCTGACCGCGATCTACGCGCTGCGCTATGACACCAGCACCGCAACGCCGGCCGATATCGCCGCGCTGCACAGTTGCCTGCAGCGGTTCAAGTCGGTGGCCGGCGTGGAGTTCCAGAACCAGCAGCCAGGCGGGCCAGGGAACACCTCAGACGGCAGTTGACGTCGGCCGCGCCGCCGGCGCGCACTGCCTGATCGCGGGCATACCAAACCGGCGGAAAGATTTGGCGACGGTCCCCAAGCATTCCCACTCGGAGTGTAGACTTTTGATGTCTACATACGCAATAGGAAAAGGTCGGATCATGCGAAAGGCTCTTGCAGCAGCTGTCGTAGCCGCTGCCACGCTGCTGGCGGCAGGCTGCGGCTCGTCTGGCTCGGGCTCCGGTTCGTCGGCGAAGGTGGTGCTGCGCCTCGGCTTCCTGGAGAACATCACCCACGCCCCCGCGCTGGTCGGCGTGAAGGAGGGCTTCTTCACCAAGAACCTGGGCAACGGGGTGACGCTGAAGCTCTATCCGTTCTCTACCGGCACCGAAGAAGCGACCGCGCTGCTGGCCGGCGAGCTGGACGCGGCATATGTCGGCCCGAACCCGGCCATCAAGGCCTGGCAGCAGTCCAAGGGCTCGCTGATCAGGGTCATCTCCGGCGCGGCCTCCGGCGGGGCCGGCCTGGTGGTGAAGAAGGGCGTCACCACCGCGGCACAGCTCAAGGGCCAGAAGCTGGCCACTCCATCGCTCGGCAACACCCAGGACGTGGCGCTGCGCTACTGGCTCAAGCAGCGCGGCCTGACCACGACGCCGACCGGCGGCGGCGACGTGCACATCACGCCGGTCACGCCGAACTCCGCAGCGGTGCTCGAGTTCGCCTCCGGCCAGATCGCCGGCGGCTGGGAGCCCGCTCCCTATGACGCCGAGATGGTGGCCGAGGGCGGGCACTACCTGGTCAATGAGGCGAGCCTGTGGCCAGGCGGCCAGTTCGTCACCACCAACCTGGTGGTCACCCAGAAGTTCCTCGGCGCCCACCCTTCGGTGGTCTCTGACCTGCTGAAGGGCCAGATCGAGGCGAACAACTACATCAAGTCCGACCGGAGCGCTGCCGAGTCTGCTGCCAACGCGGAGCTGACCAGCCTGACCGGCAAGGGCCTCAAGCCAAGCGTCCTTGCCGCGGCGTTTGCCCAGGTCACGTTCACCAATGACCCGATCGCGTCGTCGCTGCTTACGGACGCGCAGCACGCCGAGGCGGTGGGCCTGTTGTCGCCGGTGAAGAATCTCAGCGCGATCTACGATCTCGGGCCGCTGAACAAGTTGCTAGCCGCCGACGGCCAGCCGAAGGTCAGCTCGTGACGGTCACCGGCCGCCGGCTGACGCCCCCCGGGTCCACCCAGGGGGCGTCAGCCTTGGGTGGGGCCGACGACAAGCCCGTGGCGGTCAGCCTGGCGGGCGTCAGCAAGGCCTACAAGAGCGGCGGTGGTCAGCTGCTCGCGCTCGACAAGGTCTCGTTCAGCGTGGCACCCGGCGAGTTCGTGTGCCTGATCGGGGCGTCCGGCTGCGGCAAGAGCACGTTGCTGAACCTGGTCGCAGGACTGGACAAGCCCACCGCCGGCCAGGTCAGCACCGGCGGTCACCGGGTCGGGCTGATGTTCCAGGAGCCGGCCCTGTTCCCCTGGCTGACCGCAGGCAAGAACGTAGAGCTCGCGCTGCGGGCCAGGGGCGTGCCGCGGGCCGAGCGCCAGCAGCGCACCGCGGACTTGCTGACCGTGGTGCGGCTGACCGGCTTCGCCGACCGGCGGCCGCATGAGCTGTCCGGCGGCATGCGGCAGCGGGTGGCGATGGCCAGGGCGCTGGCCCAGGACGCGGACGTGCTGCTGATGGACGAGCCGTTCGGTGCGCTCGACGCGATGACCCGCGACCTGCTGCACGACGAGCTTGAGCGGATCTGCGCCGAGCGCACGCTCACCGTGCTGTTCGTCACCCACAACGTGCGCGAGGCGGCCAGGCTCGGTGACCGGGTGATCGTGCTGAGCAGCAGGCCAGGCAGGGTGATCGAGGAATACCAGGTGCCGCGGCTCGGGCCGCGCCGGATCGACTCGGCACAGGTGGCCGAGATGGCCGGGACGCTGACCGACAGGCTGCGCGAGGAGATGGGGCGGCATGGCAACTGATCAGGCGCTGGTCGGCCTCGACCAGCTGGAGACCGTGCAGCCGCCGGCGGAGCGCAGGGCGGAACGCGCGGCCAGGAAGGCCTGGGCGGTGACCTGGCCGAAGGTGCTCGCGATCGCGCTGGTGCTCGCGGTGTGGGAGGTCGTCGCGCTGGCCGGCTTCAAGCCGCTGGTGTTCAAGGGCCCAGGCGTGGTGCTGCCCGCGCTGTGGCAGATGATGCAGCACGCGCAGCTGTGGCAGGCGGTCCAGGTGACGATGCAGCGCGCCATCATCGGTTACGCGATCTCGCTGGTCACCGGCACCATCATCGGGCTGCTCGTGGTGCGGATCGGCCCGCTGCGGGCCGCTGTCGGCTCGATCATCAACGGCCTGCAGACGATGCCGTCGATCGCCTGGTACCCGTTCGCGATCATCCTGTTCACCCCGAGCACCGCCGCCATCATGTTCGTCGTGGTGCTCGGCGCCGCGCCGTCCATCGCGGCCGGCCTGATCACCGGGGTTGACTACACCCCGCCGCTGCTGTTGCGGGCCGGGCGGACCATGGGCCTGCGGCGGGTCGCGCTCTACCGGTTCCTGATCCTGCCTGCCTCGCTGCCGGCCTACGTGGCCGGGCTGAAGCAGGGCTGGGCGTTCGCCTGGCGCAGCCTGCTGGCCGGCGAGCTGGTCGTGTCGATCATCGGCACGCCCGGCATCGGCGTGCTGCTCAACACCGACCAGGAGAACCTCGACTTCACCGGCGCGACCGCGCTGGTCATCGTGGTGCTGATCCTCGGCATCGTGGTGGACATGATCTTCAGCAAGCTCGACCTGACCATCCGCAAGCGCCGCGGCCTGCTCGACCCGTCGGGGACGGCCTGAGCTAGCCGGGCGCCACGGCGTGCTCGCCGTGGTGGTAGACGCCG
>JASHQL010000067.1 GCA_030039155.1 Streptosporangiaceae bacterium
GCCGCCGCGGTGGCGGCAACCAGCCCGCCCGGCTCGGCCGCCAGCCGCCACGGCTGCACGCCGGTCTCCCGCACCGAGCGCGGCGGCTCGAAGCCAGGGTCGATCGCGGCAAGCACGTTGGCGGCGACCGCCATCACCTCGGCCGGGGTGCGGTAGTTCACCGTCAGCGGGGCCAGCCGCCACCGGTCGTCCAGGTACCGGTCAAGCGTCTGCTCCCAGGAGCCTGGTCCGGCAAGGTCTGAGGTCTGCGCGACATCGCCCACGATCGTCAGCGACTTGACCGGGCAGCGCCGCATCAGCATCCGCCACGCCATCTGCGACAGGTCCTGCGCCTCGTCCACGATGATGTGCCCGAACGCCCAGGTCCTGTCCTGCGCCGCGCGCTCAGCCGGGGTCATCTGCAGCTCTTCCTCGTAGCGCGCGGCGAGCTGGCTGGCCGAGATGACGTCGGCGCCCATCAGCAGATCCGGGTCGTCGTCGGAGTCCCTGCCGATGATGTCGAGCACGCCCTGGGCGTAGGCACGCCTGATCTGCCGCTGCCGTTCCCGCTCGGCCTGGATCGCCCGGTCGTCAACCCCGAGCAGCTCAGCCGCCTCGTCAAGCAGCGGCACGTCGGCGGGCGTCCAGCCCGCGTCCGGATCACGGCGGAGCGCCGCGCGGTCGGCCCGGCTGAGCCTGGGCGCCGCCATCGCCAGCCGCTCTGGCTTCGCGTACAGGTCGGTCAGCAGTTGCTCCGGGGTGATCGCCGGCCAGAGCCTGTTGATGACCGCCCTGACCGCCGGGTCGGCCCGCAGCTCGCGGCGCAGCTCGTCGATGTCGGCGTCGTCGAGCAGGTTGCCGCCATCGAGCACGTTGCGGCCGAGACTGCCCGCGAGCTGCGTGGTCAGCGCGCTCACGACCTCGCGGGCGAAGATCGCGCGGGCCTGGTTGTGCGGCCTGCGTGACCTGCGCGCGCGTTCCCGCGCCGCCAGCCCGGCACGCGGCGTCAGCCGCACCTGGCCGGCGTCCGCAGCGATGTCGATCGGCGCTTCAGGGACCCGCTCGCGGTCCCGCACCGCGGACGAGATGACCGTCGCCATCGCGAGCCTGCCCTTGATCTCGGCGGTGGCGGCCGGCTCAGCGGCGGTCGCCGTGACGCCGGGGAACAGCTCACCGATGGTGGCGAGCAGCACGCTGGTCTCGCCGAGGGAGGGCAGCACCTGGCCGATGTACCGCAGGAAGGTCGCGTTCGGCCCCACCACCAGCACGCCGCGCTTCTCCAGCTGCCGCCGGTGGGTGTAGAGCAGGTACGCGGCCCGGTGCAGCGCGACTGCCGTCTTGCCGGTGCCGGGCCCGCCCTGCACCACGATCGCCCCGCCGAGCGGCGCGCGGATGATCTGGTCCTGCTCGGCCTGGATGGTCTCCACGATGTCGCCCATCGTGCCGGTCCTGCTGGCGTTCAGCGCCGCCAGCAGGGCGGCCTCGCCGGTCAGTCCCTCGTGCCTGGACGGGTCGGCCACCGCCAGGTCAAGCACCTCGTCGTCCAGGCTGACCACCTGGCGGGTGCGGGTCTTGATGTGCCGGCGGACCTTGACCCCGCCGGGCGAGGCCGCGGTCGCCAGGTAGAACGGCCTGGCCGCGTCGGCCCGCCAGTCCATCAGCAGCTGGCGGTACTCGTCGCCGTCGGAGTGCATGCCGAGCCTGCCGATGTAGCGGCGCTCCCCAGAGTCGAACTCGAGCCTGCCGAACACCAGGCCGTGCTCGGCCGCGTCGAGCTGCGCCAGCTGCTGGCCGTACATCACGCTGAACGCCTCGCGCTCGGTTCTGGCCTGGTGCGTGCCGCCAGACTGGGCAAGCACGCCCTTCAGCCGCCGGGTGGCGCGTTCCCGCAGGTCGTCGAGTCGGCCATAGAGCCGTGACACGTACTGCTGCTCCTGCTCGAGCTCGGAGTTTGACAACCAGGCTCCAATTCGATAGTATGGACTAAATAACTTGCTATTCAGCCGCTTTATCGCAAATGCGCTTCATCGTAGCGCATTTTTTTGTGCCTGAATTCCCTACCCCTTCCCGCCTGGTCCGCCGCGGTCAGCCGCTCAGCCTGCGGTCGGTCCCCCGCGGGCCGAGTCCGCCGGCGCCCGCGGGAACCTCGGGATCCCAGTCGAAGACCACCGAATTGTCTTCCTCGCCGATCAGCACCTGCGCGCCAGGCTCCGCGTCGGCCTCGGCCAGCGCGGCCTCGATGCCGAGCTTGGCCAGCCGGTCGGCGAGGTAGCCGACCGCCTCGTCGTTGCTGAAGTCGGTCTGGAGGATCCACCGGCGCGGCTTGTCGCCGCGCACCACGAAGCTGTTCTCGCCGGTCCTGATCAGCTCGAAGTCGGGCCCGGCCACCGGCTCAGGGCGCAGCACGAGCCTGGTCGGCTCGGCCGCCGGGGCGGCCGCCCGAGCCTGCGCGATCGCCGAGGCCATGCCGAACTTCAGCTCGCGCAGTCCTTCGGTGGTCGCGGCCGAGACCTGGTACACCGGCAGGCCGCGCGCTTCGATGTCGGGCTGGACCAGGTCGGCGAGTTCCCTGGCGGCGGGCACGTCGACCTTGTTGAGCGCGACGATGCGCGGGCGGCCGGCCAGGTCGGCACCGGTCGCCTGCTGATAGGCGGCCAGTTCGGCCTCCAGCGCGTCAAGGTCACTGACCGGGTCCCTGGCCGGTTCCTCGGTCGCGCAGTCCAGCACGTGCACGAGCACCAGGCAGCGCTCGATGTGCCGCAGGAAATCCAGGCCGAGGCCCTTGCCGGCACTCGCGCCAGGGATCAGCCCAGGCACGTCGGCGACCACGAACTGCACCTGGCCGGCCTCCACCACGCCCAGGTTCGGCGTGAGCGTGGTGAACGCGTAGTTGGCGATCTTCGGCCTGGCCGCGGACATGGCCGCGATCAGCGAGGACTTGCCCGCGTTCGGGAAGCCGACGAGGCCGACGTCGGCGACGGTCTTCAGCTCGAACAGCAGGTTCAGCTCGGCACCCGGCTCGCCGCGCAGCGCGAACCCCGGTGCCTTGCGCTTGACCGAGGCGAGCGCGGCGTTGCCCAGGCCGCCGCGGCCGCCCTGCGCGGCCACGAACCTGGTGCCCGCGCCGGTCAGGTCGGCCAGCTGCGTCCCGTCCGCGGTCTTCACCACGGTGCCGTCTGGCACCTTCAGCACCAGGTCGGCGCCGTCGGCGCCGTTGCGATTCGAGCCGGCGCCCGGCCTGCCGTCGCCGGCCCGCCTGACCGGCCTGCGGTGAAAGTCGAGCAGCGTCGCGGCGCCAGGATCCACCTCGATGATGACGTCACCGCCGCGGCCGCCGTTGCCGCCGTTCGGCCCGCCAAGCGGCTTGAACTTCTCCCTGTGCACCGACGCGCAACCGTGCCCGCCGTGGCCGGCCTGCACCCGCACCTCGGCCTGGTCAGCGAACTCAGCCACAGCTCTGTCCCCTCAAAGCGCGGCCCCGCGCACCGAACTTGATCAACAGGAGGCGGCGCGTGCGACAGCGGGCACATGCTGCCGCGGGCCGGGCTGCCGCGGCCTCCGGGACCAGGCCGGCCGGACCGGCCGCGGAGCTAGCTCGCCGCGGCCTTCGCCTGCTCGTCCTGCACCGGCAGCACGCTGACCGCGCGGCGGCCCTTCCTGGTGCCAAACTGCACCTTGCCGCCCACCAGGGCGAACAAGGTGTCGTCGTCGCCGATCCCGACGCCGATGCCGGGATGGAAGTGGGTGCCGTGCTGGCGCACGATGATCTCCCCGGCGTTCACGACCTGGCCGCCGAACCGCTTGACGCCAAGCCGCTGCGCGTTGGAGTCACGGCCGTTGCGGCTGGATGACGCGCCCTTCTTGTGTGCCATCTCAGCCCTTCTTCCTTGAGCTGGCCTTGGGCTTCGCCGAGCCGCCGCTGATCTCGGTGATCCGCAGCTGGGTGTACTTCTGCCGGTGACCGAGCCGGCGACGGTAGCCGGTCTTGTTCTTGTAGTGGATCATGTTGATCTTGGGGCCGACCGCGTCACCGACGATCTCGGCCGTGACCTGGTAGCCGCCGAGTTCGGCAGCGTCGCTGATGACCTTGCCGTCGTCGACGACGAGCACGGCCGGCAGCGTCACGCTTGAGCCGACCTCACCGGCGAGCTTGTCCACGGTCAGGACGTCGTCAACCGACGCCTTCTCCTGCCTGCCGCCGCAGCGCACGATCGCGTACACCGAGATCTCACTTTCCTTTGCACGAGCCTGCCGCAGAGAAGCGGATTCCGCAGCGTTGCTTGCCGCAGGCCTGCCTACGTCACGCACCGGCCAGCACGCCAGCGTGGTCGCTGGTCCCATCTGCTGCGCCGACCATAAAGCGTATCAGACCGTGCGGCCTTGGCCGTCGGTCCGCCAGCAGTTCGCAGGCCCGCCGTCGGGCCAGGTCAGGCCGGCGTCTGCTGGGCGTGCGCCGGGGTGTGCGAGCGCTCGGTGATCGCGGTGGCGATGATCAGGCAGACGACGCCGAACCAGACAAGCCAGGCAACCCAGAGCCAGGCGGTGACGTGATCGCCGGTGTACTCAAGGCCGGGCAGCGAGATGAACTGGGAGATCCCGGCCAGCGCCAGCCAGCCGACGGCGACGGCCGACCTGAACGGGCCAGATCGCGGCTTCAGCAGCGCGCAGACCACCAGCGGCAAGATGGTGATCACCAGGCCGATGACGGCAGCCAGCTTCTCGGTGGCGGTGGTGTTGGTGAAGATGGTGCCGCTGGTCTGGCCGATGTACAGGTTCCAGTCGGGGACCCAGCAGATGGCGTAAATCCCGGCGGCGACCAGCCAGCCGGCGCCGACCCCGCTGACCGCGCCAAGTCCGGCCGCCCTGAGCAGGTAGATGCCGGCCGTCACGAACGCGCCAAGGGCGGCCAGCGCCAGCAGGATCGACGAAGCCTTGACCGAGGTCTCGCCGATGTAGTGCACCGTGAACGAGGCGTTGATGATGTACGACCCGGATATCGCGCTGGCGCCGAACAGCAGGCCAGCGCCGAGCCGTCTGGCCGTGCCGGATATCAGCGTCATCAGCGCGGCAACCGTGAGGACCAGCCCTTCGCCGGCATAGAGCAGGCTGCCGCCGAGGCCGATCGAGCCAGGCTGGGCAAGCGCGAACCAGGCGACGAACAGCGCCGCCAGGATGCCGCAGGCGCCGGCGGTGACCGCCAGTCCTGTGCTGTCCCGGCCGGCCGGCTGGCCGGCTCCGCCGGGCTGGCCAGGAACCTGGCCCGGCCACTGCCCCGGCTGCTGACCGTACGCGCCTGGCGCGGTCACGCCCTGGCCGTACAGGCCTGGCGGCTGCCCGATGGTGCCCTGGCCGTATCCGCCAGGCGCCGTGGTCGGCTGTGCGTAGGCGGCCTGCGGCGGCTGGCCGAACTGACCCGGCTGCCCCTGGGCCGATTGCGACTGGGACGGTTGCGGCTGGCCCGGCTGCGGCTGGCCGAACTGGCCCGGCTGCTGGCCGAAGCCGCCGCCAGGCTGGCCAGGTGCCGACGGCTGCTGGTAGCCGCCTGCTTGCGGCTGGCCGAACTGACCCTGGGCCTGAGCCGGCTGCCCGAACTGACCCTGGGCCTGGGCAGGCTGGCCGAACTGGCCGGGAGCTGCGGCCGGCTGCTGGCCCCACGCCCCGGCCGTCTGGGTCGGGGCCGGCGGCGGCGCGGTGCCTGCGAGCTGGGTCGGCCCGCCCGGCATCAGCCCGGTGGCGACCGCCAGCTCGGTCACCGCCCACTGGCAGGCAGCCTGCGAAAGCCCGGTGCGCTCCTCCAGCATGCCCGCGACCTGGACCGCGGCAGCCTGGCCGCCCACCTGCGCCGCCTTATCCCGCAGCAGGTCGGCCGCGCCTGCCTCGACGGCGGTCACCAGCACGCCCGCCTCGCGCGGCGAATCGGGCATGAAGTCCTTGAGCATGTTCGACAGCTGCGTCGCGTTCCCCAGCGCGTCTGGCGCTTCGGCGAGCACCTGCCGCAGTGCGCCGCGCGCTTGTCCGCCGGCGTCAAGACCGTTTGCCATGCCAGGATCCTCCAGCCTGCCAGGTGTTCCCCGCGCCCGTTGACACCAATCGCAGACCGAGAAGCCTGTGCGGCGTGAGCGATGTGTCGGCAGGCAGCAGACTAGTCCGCGATGCCTGGGAATGCAGCTCTCTGCCGTGGTGACAGTTAGCTGCCCCGCCGAATCAGCCAGCTCTCGCCCGGTTCACCTGGGGTTCAGCCGGCCGCCGCGGCGTCCTGCGCCGCTGCCGCTCCGGCGCCATCCTGCGCTGGCTGGGCGTCGGACGAGGCCCGGCTGCGCGACGACCTTGACCTCGATGACCGGCCCTGGCCGCCGGACGGCTGCTTTGCGGCCGCCTGCC
>JASHQL010000068.1 GCA_030039155.1 Streptosporangiaceae bacterium
GTGATGGCCAAGGGAATGGTGGCAGCCGACCTGCGTACCTCGACCGAGGAAGAGCTCGAACTCAAGCTGACCGAAGCCAAGATCGAGCTGTTCAACCTCAGGTTCCAGGCCGCGACCGGCCAGCTTGAGAACCACGGCCGGCTGCGTGCCGTGCGCAAGGAGATCGCGCGGATCTACACGGTCAAGCGCGAGCGCGAACTCGGCATCGTGGTGGTGGAAGAGGAGAACGGCGATGAGTGAGGCGAGCACCGAGGCGCTCTCCAGGGGCTACCGCAAGGTGCGGGAAGGCCTCGTGGTCAGCGACAAGATGGACAAGACCGTCGTCGTCGTGGTGGAGGACCGGGTCAAGCACCCGAAGTACGGCAAGGTCCTGCGCCGCACGAAGAAGTACAAGGCACACGATGGCGACAACGCCTGCGGCGTTGGCGACCGGGTGCTGCTGATGGAGACCCGCCCGCTGTCGGCCACCAAGCGCTGGCGCGTGGCGCGAATCCTGGAGAAGGCGAAGTAGCAGGCGGCATCACCGATAGCAGCCATCAGAACCAGCCCGTCCGCGCAGCGGCGGCGCTCACGAAGCAGGAGTTGACGTGATCCAGCAGGAGTCGCGGCTCAAGGTCGCCGACAACACCGGAGCCAAGGAGATCTTGTGCATCCGCGTGCTCGGCGGCTCGAGCAGGCGATACGCGGGCATCGGCGACGTCATCGTTGCCACCGTCAAGGATGCCCTCCCCGGTGCCGGGGTGAAGAAGGGCGACGTCGTCAAGGCGGTCGTCGTGCGCACGCGCAAGGAGCGGCGTCGCGGCGACGGCTCCTACATCCGCTTCGACGAGAACGCGGCAGTGCTGATCAGGGACGGTGGGGACCCGCGCGGTACCCGGATCTTCGGCCCGGTCGGCCGGGAGTTGCGGGAGAAGCGGTTCATGCGGATCATCTCGCTCGCGCCGGAGGTGCTGTGATGGCCGGCCGTAACAGCGCCGAGTCGCGGCGGCCCTCGATGAAGATCAAGAAGGGCGACCGGGTGATCGTGATCGCGGGCAAGGACCGCGGTCGCGAGGGCACCGTGATTGCCGTCTACCCAGACCGTCAGCGGGTGCTGGTGCAGGGCGTCAACATGATCCGCAAGAACACCAAGGTCAACTATCAGGGAAACCGCCCGTCCAAGGAAGGCGGCATCGTGACCCAGGAGGGCACGGTGCACGTCAGCAACGTCCAGCTGATCGACCCGGACTCCAAGAAGCCGGCCAAGGCCGGCTACCGGGCCGAGGACGACAAGGACGGCGCGGTCAAGAAGGTCCGGTTCTCCCGGGCCAGCGGTAAGGAATTCTGATGGCTGCGAGCAAGACCACTACTGCGCCGCCGCAGGCTGGCGGGAAGGCCGACGCCGGCCAGCAGGCGAACGGCGCCGTCGCCGAGCGGGTGCCGCCGCGGCTCAAGCAGCGGTACGCGGAGGAGATCGCGCCCGCGATGCGCGAGGAGTTCGGCTACGGCAACGTCATGCAGACGCCGAACCTCGTCAAGATCGTGGTGAACATGGGCGTCGGCGAGGCGGCCAGGGACGCCAAGCTGATCGACGGCGCGGTGCGCGACCTTGCCGTGATCACCGGGCAGAAGCCCGCGGTGGCCAGGGCACGCAAGTCCATCGCCCAGTTCAAGCTGCGCGAGGGGATGCCGATCGGCGCGCACGTGACGCTGCGCGGCGACCGGATGTGGGAGTTCTGCGACCGGCTGCTGTCGATCGCGCTGCCCAGGATCAGGGACTTCCGCGGGCTGTCCGACCGGCAGTTCGACGGCCGCGGCAACTACACCTTCGGCCTGACCGAGCAGCTGATGTTCCACGAGATCAACCCCGACCAGGTGGACCGCCAGCGCGGCATGGACGTGACGCTCGTGACCTCGGCCACCACCGATGAGGAGGGCCGGTCGCTGCTGCGCCGGCTCGGCTTCCCGTTCAAGGAGAACTGAGCAGTGGCGAAGAAGAGCATGATCGCCAAGGCGAAGCGCAAGCCGAAGTTCGCGGTGCGCGCCTACACCAGGTGCTCGCGCTGCGGCAGGCCGCGCGCGGTCTACAAGCGGTTCGGCCTGTGCCGGATCTGCTTCAGGTCGATGGCGCACCGCGGCGAGCTGCCAGGCATCACCAAGTCCAGCTGGTAACCACCGCTGCCGCGACGCGGCAGCACAACGGGCGGGCAACCGCTCGCGCAGGAAGAGACCAACCTGGGTGCACGAGCACCCACTGACCACGCCGCAGGTCCCCGCCGCTCAACGGGCAACGGGGAAACCACGGCGAGGAGGGCCAACAGGCCATGACCATGACCGACCCGGTCGCAGACATGCTGACCCGTCTGCGCAACGCCAACTCGGCCTATCACGACACCGTGACCATGCCGCACTCCAAGATCAAGAGTCACATTGCGGAGATCCTCAAGCAGGAGGGCTACATCGCGAGCTGGCGGGTGGAAGACGCGCAGGTGGGCAAGAGCCTGGTGATCGCGCTCAAGTTCGGGCCGAGCCGCGAGCGGTCCATTGCCGGGCTCAAGCGGGTATCCAAGCCGGGCCTGCGGGTGTACGCGCGCAAGGACAACCTGCCTCGGGTGCTCGGCGGCCTCGGCGTGGCGATCATCTCGACCTCATCCGGCCTGATGACCGACAAGCAGGCGAAGAAGAAAGGCGTAGGCGGGGAAGTCCTCGCTTACGTCTGGTAGGGAGAGGCCGCTATGTCGCGTATCGGAAGGATGCCGGTCACCGTGCCGTCCGGCGTCGATGTCTCCATCAACGGCCGCGAGGTGACGGTCAAGGGCCCGAAGGGCCAGCTCAGCCTGCAGGTCGCGGCGCCGATCGAGGTCGCGCAAAGCGACGGCAGCATCACCGTGACCCGGCCGTCCGACGACGGGCCGGTCCGCGCGCTGCACGGGCTGTCCAGGTCGCTGATCGCCAACATGGTGACCGGCGTCACCGAGGGCTACCGCAAGACGCTGGAGATCGTCGGCGTCGGTTACCGGGTCCAGGCCAAGGGCAAGGACCTGGAGTTCTCGCTCGGCTATAGCCACCCGGTGCCGGTCACCGCCCCCGACGGCATCACGTTCAGGGTGGAGACGCCGACCAGGTTCGTGGTGGAGGGCATCGACAAGCAGCAGGTGGGCGAGATCGCAGCCAACATCCGCAAGCTCCGCAAGCCTGATCCGTACAAGGGCAAGGGCGTGCGGTACCAGGGCGAGCAGATCCGCCGCAAGGCCGGAAAGACAGGGAAGTAAGCCATGCCTGGCACCAAGACCAGAGGGCACCTGCGCATCTCGGGCAGGCCGACCGCGCGTGCCTCGGCGAAGCAGCGGCGGCACCTGCGCGTCCGCAAGAAGGTCGAGGGCAGCGCGGCGCGGCCGCGGCTGGCGGTGACCCGCTCATCGCGCAACATCTTCGTCCAGCTCATCGACGACGCCGCCGGGCACACGCTGGCGTCGGCGTCCACGCTGGACACCGCGATCAGGTCGGCCGAGGGCGACAAGACCGCCAAGGCCAGGCAGGTCGGCGCGCTGATCGCCGAGCGGGCCAGCCAGGCCGGGATCACCGCGGCGGTCTTCGACCGCGGCGGCCACGCCTACCATGGGCGGATCGCCGCGCTGGCCGAGGCCGCGCGCGAAGGGGGCCTTTCGCTGTGACTGCACGCAGTACTGCCCTGGGGGGACGACCCCCCTGGACCCCCCCGCTTTCAACGATGCGACAGAAGAGGAAGATCTAAATGGCAGCAACGACGCGACGCGGCGCAGGAGGCGGCGGCGAACGGCGCGACCGCCGTGACGACCGCGGGCGCGGCGCGGCCGAGAAGGGCACCGCCTACCTGGAGCGCGTGGTCACCATCAACAGGGTGGCCAAGGTGCACCAGGGCGGCCGGCGGTTCAGCTTCACCGCGCTGGTTGTCGTGGGTGACGGCAACGGCATGGTCGGAGTCGGCTACGGCAAGGCCAAGGAGGTGCCGGCGGCGATCTCCAAGGGCGTTGAGGCGGCGAAGAAGAGCTTCTTCAGGGTCCCGCGCATCGGCGGCACCATCCCGCACACGGTGCAGGGCGAGAAGTCGGCCGGCGTGGTGCTGCTCAAGCCGGCCAGCCCGGGAACCGGCGTGATCGCCGGCGGCCCGGTGCGCGCCGTGCTCGAGTGCGCGGGCATCCACGATGTGCTGTCCAGGTCGCTCGGCTCGTCCAACCCGATCAACGTGGTGCACGCCACGGTGGCCGCGCTCAAGTCGCTGAGCCGGCCGGAAGAGATCGCGGCACGGCGCGGCCTGCCGATCGAGCACGTGGCCCCGGCGGCCATGCTGCGGGCACGTGCCGCCGCCGCGACCGCGAGCGCGGCCACCCCAGGCGCGGCAGAGAACAGCTGAGGCGGAGCAGCGCGATGGCAGAACTGAAGGTCACCCAGACCAAGTCGAAGATCGGCGGCAACAAGGCGCAGCGCAACTCGCTGCGCTCGCTCGGCCTGCACCGGATCGGCGACGTGGTGGTGAAGGAAGACCGGCCCGAGATCCGCGGCATGATCCAGACGGTGCGCCATCTGGTCACCGTGGAGGAGGTTGACTGACGATGGCAAACGAACCAGGCCGCGGGCTGAAGGTGCATCATCTGCGGCCCGCTCCCGGCTCGCACACCCCGAAGACGAGGGTGGGTCGCGGCGAGGCGTCCAAGGGCAAGACCGCGGGCCGCGGCACCAAGGGCAGCAAGGCAAGGACGCAGGTGCCGATCGGGTTCGAGGGCGGCCAGATGCCGCTGACCCGGCGGCTGCCCAAGCTCAAGGGGTTCTCCAACGCGCGGTTCAAGACCACCTATCAGGTGGTGAACCTGCACCGGCTGGCGGCGCTGTACCCGGACGGCGGCGCGGTGACCCCTGAGGACCTGGCCGCGAAGGGCGCGGTCAGGCCCGGCGAGCTGGTGAAGGTGCTCGGCCAGGGTGAGACCAGCGCGGCGCTGCACGTCACCGCGCACGCGTTCTCCGGGACCGCGCGCACCAAGATCACTGCTGCTGGCGGAACCGTTACCGAACTGTGAGATGACTGCGGCCCCGCGCCAGCCACCGGCCAGCTTAGACTCCGCTGGCCGGTACCGCCCTGGGGAGCCGGCCCCGCTGGACCCGGCCGGCCCGCCTGGCGTGCGGGTGATCGCAGGCCGCGCGCGTGGCCGACCGACCCCAGCCAGCGCGTTAGACTTCGGCGAGCGTGTCGCTCTGGCGACTTGCGGAGCCATTAGCCCGCCTCAGGAGCGGCAGATGACGTTGTACCGAGCAGTGCACCAACGAGCAGGGGACCGCGCATGCTGACCGCATTCATCCGGGCTTTCCGTACGCCCGACTTGCGCAAGAAGCTGCTCTTCACCCTGTTCATCATCGCGGTGTTCCGGGTCGGCTCCACGCTGCCGACGCCCGGCGTCTCGGTCAACGCCGTCCGCATCTGCAGCGCCGGCGCGCAGAAGACCGGCCTGTTCGAGCTGGTCAACCTGTTCAGCGGCGGCGCGCTGCTCAGGCTCACCGTGTTCGCGCTCGGCATCATGCCGTACATCACCGCCAGCATCATCCTGCAGCTGCTCGCCGTGGTGATCCCGCGGCTTGAGACGCTGCGGCAGGAAGGCCAGAGCGGCCAGGCGAAGATCACCCAGTACACCAGGTACCTGACCGTCGGCCTGGCGATCCTGCAGTCGACCGGCGTGGTCGCGCTGGCCAGGTCGGGCGAGCTGTTCCCGAGCTGCACCAGGTCCCTCATCCCGCACCCGTCGGTCTTCACCATCACCACCATGGTGATCACCATGACCGCGGGCACCGCCGTGATCATGTGGCTGGGCGAGCTGATCACCGACCGCGGCGTCGGCAACGGCATGTCACTGATGATCTTCACTCAGGTGATCGCGGTGCTGCCCAGCGAGATGCAGACCATCTACGAGGACAAGCACGCGCTGATCTTCACCCTCTGCGTGCTGGTCGGCGTCGCGATCATCGCGTTCGTCGCGCTGATGGAACAGGCGCAGCGGCGCATCCCGGTGCAGTACGCCAAACGGATGGTCGGCCGCAAGATGTACGGCGGCACCTCGACCTACATCCCGCTCAAGGTGAACCAGGCCGGCGTCATCCCGGTCATCTTCGCCTCGTCGATGCTGTACATCCCGCAGCTCGCGGCCCAGCTGTGGGGGCACAACAACAAGGCGGGCTGGGCGCAGTGGGTCAGCGCCAACCTGACCCTCGGCACCAGTCCCTGGTACGTCGGCGCCTACTTCCTGCTGATTCTGTTCTTCACCTATTTCTACGTCTCGATCACCTTCAACCCGGTTGAGGTGGCCGACAACATGAAGAAGGTAGGCGGCTTCATCCCCGGCATCAGACCCGGCGGCCCGACGGCCGGCTACCTCAGCTACGTGCTGTCCAGGCTGACCGCGGCCGGCGCGCCGTACCTGGCGATCATCGCGCTGATCCCGCTGGTCGCCATCGGCCTGCTGACCGGCACGCCAGACGTGCAGCTCACCGGTATCAGCATCATGATCATGGTGGGCGTCGGACTGGATACCGTCAAGCAGATCGAGAGCCAGCTGCAGCAGCGCAACTATGAGGGTTTCCTGCGGTAGTGCGAGTCGTCCTCGTCGGGCCCCCCGGTGCGGGCAAGGGGACACAGGCCCAGTTCATAGCCTCCAACCTGGCGATCCCGAAGATCTCGACAGGTGACATCTTCCGGTACAACGTGAGCGCGGGCACCGAGCTTGGCCAGCAGGCCAAGGCGTTCATGGACCGGGGCGACCTGGTGCCTGACGAGGTCACGATCGCGATGGTGTCGGACCGGCTGCTCGAAGACGACGCGCAGGCCGGCTTCCTGCTCGACGGGTTCCCGCGCAACGTGCCGCAGGCCGAGACGCTGCGCAAGCTGCTCGCCGAGTGGGACGCCAGGCTCGACATCGTGCTCGAGCTGGTCGTCGACGACGACGAGGTGGTCAGGCGGCTGTCGGGCCGCAGGACCTGCCGCCGCTGCGGCCGGATCTGGCACATCCTGTTCGAGCCGCCGACCAGGCCGGGCCTGTGCGATGACTGCGGCGGCGAGCTGTTCCAGCGGGACGACGACCGGGAGGAGACGATCAGGCACCGGCTCGACGTCTACCAGAAACAGACCCAGCCGCTGATCTCGTTCTACGCCGACGAGGGCATCCTGCTCGGCATTGACGCGACCGGGCCGGTCGAGGAGATCACCGAGCGGGCTATGAGCGCTTTGCGGCGGTTCATGCGCTGACTGCCCGTCCGCCTGGACGGGTACCGTTGATAACAGATCTGAAGGGAGGAGCGGGATGCTGCTGCGCAGGCGGGAGGAGCCGATCCAGCTCAAGACTCCCGCGCAGATCGCGGTGATGCGGGAGGCTGGCCTGGTGGTGGCCACCGCGCTGGGCGCCGTCACCGGCGCGATCGAGCCAGGCATCAGCACGGCCGAGCTAGACGCGATCGCCGAGCGGGCGATCAGGTCGGCCGGGGCCACCCCGTCGTTCAAGGGCTACCACGGCTACCCGGCCTGCATCTGCACCTCGGTGAACGAGCAGATCGTGCACGGCATCCCGAGCACCAGGCAGCTGCTCAAGCCCGGTGACCTGATCTCCGTCGACTGCGGCGCGATCGTGCACGGCTACCACGGCGATGCCGCCGTCACCGTCGGCGTCGGCGAGCTCGGCCAGCCGCTTGCCGACCTGGCCGGCGCCTGCGAGCTGGCGCTGCGGGCCGGGATCGCGCAGGCGAGGCCGGGCGGCCATCTCACCGACATCTCGCACGCGATCGAGCAGAGCGTGCTGGCCAGCGGGGCTTACGGGATCATCAGGGAGTACACCGGCCACGGCATCGGCACCAGCATGCACATGCCGCCGGCCGTGCCGAACTACGGCAGGCCAGGCCGCGGGCCGCTGCTCGCCGAGGGGATGACGCTGGCCATCGAGCCGATGCTCGTCCTCGGCAGCCCGGTCACCAGGCTGCTGGCCGACGGCTGGACCGTGATCAGCGCGGACGGCAGCAGCGCCGCGCACTTCGAGCACACGGTCGCGATCACCGCAGACGGCCCGGTCGTGCTGACCGCGGCGGCGGCCGGGCAGGCCGGCCTGGAGGCCCGCGATGGCAGTTGACCCGAAGATCAGGGCCTCGGACGAGGACAGGGACAAGACGGCGTCGCTGCTGCGCGAGCACCATGCGGTCGGCCGGCTGACCGCCGAGGAGTTCAACGAGCGGCTGGACAAGGCCTACGAGGCCAAGACCGTGGGAGACCTGGACGCGCTGCTCGCCGACCTGCCGGGCATCGACCTGTACCGGCTGCCGGATGCCTCGCTGCAGCGCGGCAGGCAGATTCCCGGCCACACCTCGGCGCTGGCCGCAATGGCGGATGCCACCGGCGGGCTGCAGCAGCATCAGCACGGCAGGCTGTCCCCGGCCTGGCAGGCGGCCTGGGGGTCCTGGTTCAGCATCAGCCTGGTCTGCTTCGTGGTCTGGGCGATCGCCGGGTTCGGCTACCCGTGGTTCCTCTGGGTGGCCGGGCCGTGGGGCGCCATCCTGGTGGCCAGGTGGCTCACCGGCAACCACCCGTCTGGCGGCCAGCAGCACCGGCCGCCGCCCGAGCTGCCAGGCAGCGGGCCGGAATAAACCGGCCAGCCTGGTCGTTGGAGCCTGTCAGAGTGGCCGACGGGCGGACCGGTTCGCGTTGCCTGCCACTGATGAAGTAGACTCTGCCACGGCCCCTGAGCCATCGTCGGCGTGCGATTTCGCTTCCAGACGGCGGTCAATCGGATCGGGGGCTACCCGTTCCGGGCAGGCGAGCGCGCAAGCGCGACGCAAGCTCGCGGGGGAGAGCCAAGCCTACAAGCCCCAGCTTGCTGGTTCATCACCTGCATGCTGGCCGACAAGCAGCAAAGCGCGGAGGATATGCCCAAAAAAGACGGCGCCATCGAGATCGAGGGAACGGTCGTGGAGTCGCTCCCGAACGCCTTCTTCAGGGTGGAGCTGGACAACGGGCACAAGGTCCTAGCCCACATCAGCGGCAAGATGCGGATGCACTACATCCGGATCCTGCCCGATGACCGGGTCGTCGTGGAACTCAGTCCCTACGACCTGTCTCGTGGCCGGATCGTCTACCGCTACAAGTAACGAGCAGTAACGGAGCCAAGCAACATGAAGGTCAAGCCGAGCGTGAAGAAGATCTGCAGCAAGTGCCGGATCATCCGCAGGCATGGCCGGGTCATGGTCATTTGCTCTGACCCGCGGCACAAGCAGCGGCAGGGCTGACTCACCTGCCCGGTCGGCAGGCATAACTGCATAGCACATGCACCGTAACTTTCGCGGCGAGCACGCGCGGTCCGCTGGGCCGCGCTGACGCCGGAGAGGACCCCCGGAGGAGGCCGGGGCCGTGTCCGGGCAGGGACGCGGGAGCGGTGCGGAGGACCTCCGAGAGCAAAAGGAGAACTGCCCGAATGGCACGACTCGTTGGCGTCGACCTGCCGCGCGAGAAGCGGCTCGAGGTGGCGCTTACCTACATCTACGGGATCGGCCGCACCCGCGCGCTCGAGACGCTCAGGGAAACCGGCGTCAGCGGCGACACCAGGGTGCACCAGCTGAGCGACGACGACCTGGTTCAGCTCAGGGACTGGATCGAGGCCAACTACAAGGTCGAAGGTGACCTGCGCCGCGAGGTACAGGCCGACATCCGCCGCAAGGTGGAGATCGGCTGCTACCAGGGCATCAGGCACCGCCGCGGGCTGCCGGTGCACGGCCAGCGCACGCAGACCAACGCACGCACCCGCAAGGGCAAGAAGAAGACCGTGGCCGGCAAGAAGAAGGCCGGCAAGAAGTAGTCCGCACGGACCGATCACCTCGAGGGAAGGCACATGCCGCCTAGAAGCCGCCAGCAGGCCGCCGCCAAGAAAGTGCGCCGCAAGGAGCGGAAGAACGTCGCCCACGGGCACGCCCATATCAGGAGCACGTTCAACAATACGATCGTCTCGATCACCGACCCCACAGGCAACGTCATCTCGTGGGCGTCCGCCGGTCAGGTGGGGTTCAAGGGATCCCGCAAGTCGACCCCGTACGCCGCCCAGATGGCGGCAGAGGCCGCCGCGCGCCGCGCCATGGAGCACGG
>JASHQL010000069.1 GCA_030039155.1 Streptosporangiaceae bacterium
CGCTGGTTCTGATAGGTCTGGTACGCCTCAACCGCCCGGCGGTGTGCCAGCTCCCGCTCGGCCACGAACGCGTCCCAGCCGCCGGCGTACATGCTGCCCCGCCTGCTGAACTCGTCGATCTCCAGCATCTTGCCGACCACGCTGGCCAGCAGGGCGCGGTCGTGGCTGATCAGCACGATGCCGGCCCTGCTTGCCTGCAGGTGCGCTTCCAGCGTGTCAAGTCCCTGGTCGTCCAGGTCGTTGGTCGGCTCGTCCAGCAGCAGGATGTCCGGCTGGGCGAGCAGTACCGCGGCGAGCGCGAGCCTGGCCTGCTGCCCGCCAGACAGCTCGGCCGCGCCGCGGCCAAGCAGGTCAGCGTCGAGGCCGAGATCCGCGGTGACCTGGCCGGCCCGCTCTGGCAGGTCCGCGCCGCCGAGGGCCAGCCACTGCTCGAGCGCCGCGGAGTAGGCCTCGCCGGCGCCCGGCTGACCGCGGCTCAGGGCGTCGAGCGACTCGTCGAGGGCCTGCTGAGCGGCGGCGACACCGGTGCGCCTGGCCAGGTGCTCGGCGAGGCTCTCGCCGTGCCTGATGTCCGGCTCCTGGGCGAGCCTGATCACCGAGGTCGAGGCCGGCGCACGGGTGACCGTGCCGCTGTCCGGCGCGAGGTCCCCGGCGAGGATCTTGAGCAAGGTCGATTTGCCGACGCCGTTCGGCGCCACGATGCCGATCCGGTCACCGGCACCGACAGTGAGGTCGACCCCGTCGAGGATGAGCTGCCCGCCGTAGGCGAAGGTCACCCCGGCTGCGGTAAGGCGGGACATGTGATGCTCCCTGCTAGCTACCTGCGCTGCCGGAAGCTCCAGCCCTCAGCGTGGCCGAGGGCGAGCGGCCGGCGCCGCCAGATCAGGCAGGCTTGGCCAGCGGGAGTGCGGTGCCGGTCCGGGGGCGACCCGGTCGGCTCCGGTGAGCGCTGGTCAGGCCTTGGTCAGCTGCTCCGCGCGCTGGGCGATTGCCGACTTGCGGTTCGCAGCCTGGTTCTTGTGGATGACGCCCTTGCTCGCGGCCTTGTCCAGCTTCGCGGACGCGGCACGCATCGCGGCGACTGCCTCGTCGGCGTTGCCGGCGTCGGCGGCCTCGCGGAACTTCCGCACGGACGTCTTCAGCTCGGACTTCACGGCCTTGTTGCGCTGCCGAGCCTTCTCGTTCTGCTTGTTGCGCTTGATCTGGGACTTGATGTTTGCCACGCGAATGCCTCGCTCGGTTGATCCAAGTGGTCTGGGTGGTGCCCGGCACGAGCCGATCTGGCGGTTCGCGGCCTCGCGCCCGGCGAACATGCGCGGGCATGCAGGCAGCCAGTCGCTAAGGATAGCCGAGATGAGGCGACCTGCTCAAACGAGATCGGTTCGCCCCGGTCTGGTGATCATGGGCTGCATCGTGCGTTGGGCGGCTGAACTCCATGATCACCAGGTAACAGCGGTGCGGCTGGTGGTACTCCGCCGGCCGCGCCGGTGGTGGCTGGTGACCCGGGCACTGAGCCGGCCGTGCGACCATAGACGGCGACGAAACCCTGCCTGTGCTGGGCAGGCGCGCCTGCGGCGCCGGAGCTGCGAGCGCCGAGGCGACTCACGACCACCTGGCGGATGACTGTGCCACCGACTGCTGATCAACCCACCGCCGGACCGCCGGCTGCCGGACCGTCGGCTGCCGGGCCGTCGGCTGCCGGGCTGTCGGCTGCCCAGGCGGGGCCAGGGCCGAGGCCGGCTGCCCAGGCGGGGCCAGGGCCGAGGCCGGCCGGCCAGGCCAGGCTGCCAGGACCAGCCAGCACCGACCAGGCGATCATCCGCAACTTCTGCATCATCGCTCACATCGATCATGGCAAGTCCACGCTGGCTGACCGGATGCTGCAGCTCACCGGCGTGGTGGACGCCAGGCAGATGCGCGCGCAGTACCTGGACCGGATGGACATCGAGCGCGAGCGCGGCATCACGATCAAGAGCCAGGCAGTCCGGCTGCCGTGGCGCGGCCGCGACGGCTCGCAGTACGTGCTGAACCTGATCGACACCCCCGGCCATGTCGACTTCTCCTACGAGGTGTCCAGGTCGCTGGCCGCCTGCGAGGGCGCGATCCTGCTGGTCGATGCCGCGCAGGGCATCGAGGCGCAGACACTGGCCAACCTCTACCTGGCGCTCGATGCCGACCTGCACCTCATCCCGGTACTCAACAAGATCGACCTGCCTGCCGCGCAGCCGGAGAAGTACGCGACCGAGCTGGCGACGATCATCGGCTGCGACCCTGCCGACGTGCTGAAGGTGTCGGCCAAGACCGGCGAGGGGGTGGCCGACCTGCTGCACACCGTCGTCGAGCAGGTGCCGCCGCCGAGCGGCGACCCGGCGGCCGCCGCCCGTGCGCTGATCTTCGACTCGGTCTACGACACCTACCGCGGCGTGGTCACCTACGTGCGGGTGGTGGACGGGCGGCTGTCCAGGCGGGAGCGGACGCTGATGCTGTCCACCAAGGCCGTGCACGAGACGCTGGAGGTCGGCGTGATCTCGCCGGAGCCGGTGCCGTCGGACGGCCTCGGGGCCGGCGAGGTCGGCTACCTGATCACCGGTGTGAAGGACGTCAGGCAAGCCAGGGTCGGCGACACGGTAACCAGCGCGGCCGCGCCGGCCAGGCACCCGCTGCCCGGCTATGCCAACCCGAAGCCGATGGTGTTCTCCGGGCTGTACCCGGTCGACGGCGACGACTATCCGGAGCTGCGGGACGCGCTGGACAAGCTCAGGCTGAACGACGCCTCGCTGGTCTATGAGCCGGAGACCTCGACCGCGCTCGGCTTCGGCTTCAGGTGCGGGTTCCTCGGCCTGCTGCACATGGAGATCGTCAGGGAGCGGCTGGAGCGGGAGTTCGATCTCACTCTGATCTCGACCGCGCCGAACGTGGTCTACCGGGTGATCACCGAATCGGGCGAAGAGCTGATCGTGAC
>JASHQL010000070.1 GCA_030039155.1 Streptosporangiaceae bacterium
TACGGCGAGCTGGTGGCGGGCCAGCACCGCGTCGAAGTGGTGCCGGCCGACGCGGAGCTGGCCGCCACCGGGCACCGGCGCAGCGCCGGGCCCGTGACCGCGGCGGTCGGCGCCGCCTCGGTCGTCACCGGCGCCAAGCGGTTCCCTGCCGACCTGCGGCTCGACGGCATGCTGCACGGCTGCGTGCTGCGCCCGCCTGCGCTCGGCGCGGTGCTGCGCGCACTCGACACCAGCGCCGCCGAGGCGGTGCCAGGCGTCCAGGTCGTGCGCGACGGCGACTTCACCGGCGTGGTCGCGCCTGCCCGTCAGGACGCCCGCCGCGCCGTCGAGCTGATCAGGGCCGACTGGCAACTGCCTGACCTGCCTGGCAACGCCGATCTCGAGTCCTACCTGCGCGATCATCCGATCGACGGCGAGGGCTTCGGGGCGCGGTTCGTGCACACCGCGGGCGACATCGAGGACGCGCTGCGGGTGGCGCCGGTGCTGCGCTCGGCGAGCTACTCGGCCGCGTACGTGGCGCACGTGCCGCTCGAGCCAAGGTCCGCGCTCGCCTTGTGGCAGCACGGGAAGCTGACAGTGTGGGCGGCGACCTCGACGCCGTTCCGGGCCAGGAACGAGCTGGCCGCCGAGCTCGGGCTTGACCAGGACCAGGTCCAGGTCATCGTGCCCGACTACGGCGGCGGCTTCGGCGGCAAGCACGGCAGCGTGGTGGCGGCCGAGGCTGCCAGGCTCGCCAGGGCGGCCGGCCGGCCGGTGCAGGTGCGGTGGAGCCGGGCCGAGGAGTTCACCGTCGGCTACCTCAGGCCCGCCGCGTTCATTGACGTCAGCGCCGGTGCTACCGAAGCCGGCAAGATTACCGCCTGGTCGTTCAGCAACCTGAACGCCGGCGCGGCCGGGATCATGACCCCGTATGCCATCGGCAGCCAGCGGATCGCCTACCAGCCGGCCGCCTCGCCGCTGCCGCAGGGCTCGTACCGGGCGCTGGCCGCGACCGCGAACAACTTCGCCCGCGAGTCGCACATGGACGAGCTGGCCGACGCGGTCGGCGCCGATCCGGTGCAGTTCCGGCTGGCCCACCTGGACGACAGCCGGCTGGCCGCGGTGCTCGAGGCCGCAGCCGCCGGGATCGGCTGGCCAGGGCACGGCGCCGGCGGCACCGCGGCCGGCCTCGCGATCGGCTTCGAGAAGAACGCCAGGGTGGCGACCGCGGCCAGGGTGCGGGTCGGGCCGGACGGCCAGCTCACCGTGCTGCGGCTGGTCACAGCCGTGGACTGCGGGCAGGTCATCTACCCGGACGGGCTGGTCAACCAGGTGCAGGGCGCGGTGATGATGGGCCTGGGCCCGGCGCTGTTCGAGCAGATCGAGTTCGAGGCCGGCCAGGTCACCAACGGGTCGATGTCGCAGTACCGGGTGCCGCGGCTGTCCGACCTGCCCGACGTGCAGGTGGTGCTGCTCGACCAGCCGGACCAGCCGGCCGCCGGCGGCGGCGAGACGCCCATCATCGCGGTCGCCCCGGCGATCGCCAACGCGATCTACCGCGCCTGCGGCGTCCGCCTCCGCCAGATGCCGCTGGCCCCCTCCGGCCGCATCCCCCTCCCGTGATCATTTCCCACGTTTCATCGATTCTGGTGGTGACGGAACCGGCAAAACTCACATTCGGCCAACCAGAATCGATGAAATGACGATGAGTGCCGCCGTGTTGTTCAGCGCAAAGTGAGCGGCCAGTGACGGGCTGCTGAACTGAGCGAGGTTAGGATCTCGATCGTGGGCAACCTGGACCGGATCACCATCGAGCCAGGCAAGATGGGCGGCCAGCCCTGCATCAGGGGGCTGCGGTTCACCGCGGCCCAGCTGCTCGCGCTGATCAGGGCCCGCTGGACCCTCGATCAGATGCAGCGCGAGTTCCCCTTCATCGAGCCCGCCGACATCACCCAAGCCCTCGCCTACGCGGCCCTGTGCCCGCCCGCCAGCCATGCGCTTCCTGCTTGACCTCGGCGTCCCCCAGCTCGCCTGCACCGAGCTGCGCGCGGCCGGCCACGATGCCAGCCACATCGCCGAGCTGGGCCTCAGCCAAGCCGCCGACGAAGTGGTGCTGGCGGTTGCGCGTGCGCAGCACGCGGTGCTCATCAGCTGCGCGGCCGACACGATCGAGCTGCTGCACGTGCCGGACCGGGGCCCGCCGTCGCTGCTGCTGTCCCGCCACGTCGCGGCGGCAACCGCGCAGCAGCTCACCGCCCAGCTGCTCGCCACGATCTCGGTAGAGCTGGCCCAGCTGCTCACCGAGGCACGGCCGGCGGCGGATGTCGCCGTGCCGTCAGCCGGCCAGCTCGGCTAGCAGCTCTCCTGGTACGCCCGGCGCAGCAACGCGACAGCCTCGTCGTCCAGGTCATCGACGCTGGCCAGCGGTATCCGCACGGTCAGCCCGCCGCCGGCGCTGTTCCTGCCGTCAAGCAGCCGGCCGCCGGGCTGCACGCCGTCCAGCCTGAGCACCAGATCCACCCGCTTCCTGGTGGTCGGCCGGACCGCGGCGAACGAGCGCCGCGGCGTCATCAGCGTGGTGTAGGTCTTGCGCGCCTGCACGTCCACGTCACCGAACGTCGCGGTCACCGCGAGCACCGCATCCAGGATGCTGCGCAGCTCCGGCCGGTCCTGGTACTGCCCGTCCAGCAGGTCGTCGGCCGACGCGAGCAGGTAGTCCGGGTACCCGAACCGCTCCATCACCAGCAGCATCTGCTGATAGCCGGTCACGTCGCGCTCGCCCAGCCACTTCCGCAGGGCCGGCTCGCTGTCCAGGCCGGGCTGGCCGGCGATCTCGGCGTTCCACCACTCGATGTCATGCCCGGTCTGCCTGATCAGCCGCTCGGCGATGGCCGAACGCATCTCCGCCCAGGTGCGCACGGCCATGTCCCCGATTGTCCACCGGCCGCAGGGCTGCCGCGCGGCTTCACCCAGACTTTGCCGTCAGGTCGCCAGCGGCGCACGCAATCGTCGCAATCAGCGCCAAGTGTGCGGAAGCGTGAACATGGACCTGCGGCTCCCCCGCCCCCGCCTGACCCCGCCTGTCCGCCGCGTGCTCATCGCGGCGGCGCTCAGCCTGGCGACCGCTTCGCTGTCGGTCGCGCTGACAGGTACCGCCCAGGCTGCGCACAAGCCAGCCAGTCACAAGCCACCCAGTCACAAGCCGGCCAGCCACCGGCACATCGCCGCGCCGTTGCTCGGTCACCGCGCGCCGAAGCTGTCCGCTGCTGCGTCAGCCACGCTGAGTATCTCCGCCACCTCGGTGCCCAACGGCGCCAACTTCGCCTTCAGCTACTCGGTGCCGAGCAGCGACCTCAGCACAACGAACTGGATCGGCATCTACGAGCCTGGCCAGACGCCCGGCGTGCAGTACTCCACGACGTACGAGTACACGCCGGACACCACGACCGGCACGGTGACGTTCTCCAGCACCAGCCTGGACGGCGTCGGCCAGTACGTGGCCTACCTGTTCTACGACAACGGCTACCAGATCCTGGCCGGCCCGGTGGACTTCGCCGTGCTGCCGTCCAGGCCAGCACCGGCGCCCAGCTTCGCCGGATCGTTCGGCCAGCAAGGTCCAGGCGCGCTCACCAAGCCGGCCGGCATCGCGCTCGGCCAGGACGGCAGCATCTGGGTCACCGACGCGGCGACCGGCCAGGTCGAGGAGTTCAGCCAGTCCGGCACGCTGCTGCAGGCGTTCGGCGGGCAAGGGCCAGGCCGGCTGGTCGACCCGACCGGGATCGCCGTGGACAGCCAGGGCAATGTCTGGGTGTCCGATACCGGCAACGACTCGGTGGCGGAGTTCTCCCCGGCCGGCCGGGAACTGACCTCGTTCGGCTCGGCCGGCTCCGGCAACGGCCAGCTCGACCAGCCCGAGGGCATCGCGATCGAGGGCGGCAACATCTACGTGGCCGACCAGGGCAACAACAGGGTCGAGGAGTTCTCGCCGTCGGGCAGCTACCTGAACCAGATCTCGGTGGGCAGCCCGCAGGGCATCACCTTCGACTCGGCCGGCGACCTGTGGGTGGCCAGCCCGAACTACGCGATCGGCAACGCCGTCTACGAGTTCGCGCCGGACGGCAGCCAGCTGCAGATCTTCTACGCCACCCAGGCGTCCTACGGCGCGTTCTCCAACCCGGCCTACATCGCGGTCGGCCCGGACGGGCGCGTCTACGTCACCCAGCCCGACTACGGCTTGGTCACCGTGCTGAACCCCGACGGCAGCTTCTACACCGAGTTCGGGCTGCAGGCCGACCCGGCCGACGCCGGGCAGGACCTGTCGTTCCCGAACGGGATCGCGATCGCGCCCGACGGCACCGTGTACGTGGCCGACACCGGCAACGGCCGGATCGTCAGGTTCGCGCCGCCGTCAGCGCACCGCGACACCGCCGCCGCGGCCGCACCGCCGTCCGCGGTCCCGTGGCACGGCATCGCGGCCGGGATCGTGCTGCTGTCCGTACTCGGCGCACTCGCCGTCGCCATGTCACGCCGCCGCAGGGCAGGGAACGCGGCGCAGCCCGCTGCCGGTAGCTCGCCCGCCCCGGCTCCGTCAGGGCTGGTGGTCAGCCGGCGCCGTGTGCTGACCGGCGCGACGGCGCTGACCGGCGCCGCAGTCGGCGCCGCGGTGCTGCCGCTCAGCCTGCGCAGGGCGCTGGCCAAGACGCTGGCGTACCCGCAGCAGGGCAGCATCAGCGACATCCAGCACATCGTGATCCTGATGCAGGAGAACCGCAGCTTCGACCACTATTACGGCACCATGCCGGGCGTGCGCGGCTTCGCCGACCCGACAGCGATCACGCTGCCGACCGGCAACCCGGTGTTCTACCAGCCGGACCCCTCGCACGCGCAGGGCTACCTGCTGCCGTTCTACTACAACCCGTCGGCGACCAGCGCGCAGGCGACGCCCGGCACCGACCACACCTGGCCGACCCAGCACCAGGCCTGGGACAACGGCAAGATGGACCAGTGGATCGCCGCCAAGGGCGAGTACACGATGGGCTACTTCAAGCAGCAGGACATCCCGTTCCACTGGGCGCTTGCCGAGTCGTTCACGATCTGCGACAACTACCACTGCTCGGTGTTCGGGCCGACGAACCCGAACCGGCTGTACATGTGGACCGGGATGATCGACCCGAACGGCACCGGCGGCGGCCCGATCATCGACAACTCCCCCGCGTTCAACAACATCATCCTGTCCTGGACCACCTACCCGGAGCGCCTGCAGGCGGCCGGGATCAGCTGGAAGGTGTACCAGGAAGAGGACAACTACGACGACAACGCGCTCGCCTGGTTCAAGCAGTACGGCTACGCGCCGACCTCGTCACCGCTCTGGCAGCGCGGCATGTACAAGGGCCAGGCCGGTGACTTCGAGATGGACGCGCGGAACGACCGGCTGCCGCAGGTGTCGTGGATCGTGGCGCCGACCGCGCAGACCGAGCACCCTGACTACTTCCCGGCGGCCGGCGCGGAGTACATCGCGCAGAAGCTGGACGCGATCGCCTCGAACCCGGACGTCTGGGCCAAGACCGCGTTCATCCTCTGCTACGACGAGAACGACGGCATGTTCGACCACGTGCCGCCGCCGGTGGCCCCGGCCGGCACGCCCGATGAGTTCGTCGACGGGCTGAACATCGGGCTCGGCTTCCGCACCCCGACCACGATCGTCTCGCCCTGGACGGCCGGCGGCTACGTCGCGTCCGAGGTGTTCGATCACACCTCGCTGATCCGCTTCATCGAGGCCAGGTTCGGCGTCTACGAGCCGAACATCAGCGCCTGGCGCCGGCAGACCTGCGGCGACCTGACCTCGGCGTTCCGGTTCGCCGGCCAGCCGGCCGGGTTCCCGCAAAACGGCCAGCTCGGGGTCGCGTTCACCGAGAGCCGGCTGCTGCGCGCGCAGCAGCAGGTGAACGACAACCCGTTCCCGGTGCCGCCGGCGGTGAACGAGCCGCTGCCGACGCAGTAACCGCTAGCTCCCGGCGGGAGCGGCGGCCGCCGCTTCCGCCGGGACCATCGGCGACTGCTCGGGCGCACGCCACCACGGGGTGCGGCGGAGCCTGGCCAGGCTGGCCGCTGGCCCTGGGATCGCGGCGCCGTGCTCGGCCAGGTCACTGAGGTGGTGCCCGACCCACAGCGCCTCCGGGTGGTAGTGCGCGGGACCGATCTTGCACAGCATGTCGGCAGAGTCGATGGTCAGGTCGACAGGCGCTGGCTGCCGCACCGGCGGCGGCGCTGGCTGGCCCCTGGCCGGCCTGCCGACCTCGGCGGCAACCTGCTGGTAGAAGCCGGTCAGCTCCGCCGTCTGGCGCAGCAGCCTGGCCGCGATGCCGTCTCCGTGCTGTTGCCCAGGGGGGACGATCCCCGCGGCAGGCGGCGGCGGGTTGTGCCCTGGCAGGCTGGCCAGTGAGTGCGCGGTGAGCCGCAGCCGCATCGCGGCCATCACCAGGGTCCACAGGTCTTGCTTGGTCAGCCGTTTGGCGCCCTGCTCGGCCAGGTAGCCGCGGACCGCGTCGTCCAGCCTGATGCCAGCGGCGGCTGCGGCGAGCCCGCGCTCCGGCCGGTCGCTGCTCTTGCCGAGCGCCCAGCTTGCCGCGTCGCCCAGGTAGCTGGCGCCACTGCGGAACGCGTCGGCCAGGTTGTCGCCGACCACCGAGGACGCACCGCGCGGCCAGAACAGCGCGCCCACCACGATGCTCACCGCGCAGCCGAGCGCGACGTCCTCCACCCGCAGCAGGCCGACCTTCCAGCCGGCCGGCACCAGCAGGTTGAACAGCACCACCACGACCACGGTGAACGCGGCCTGGCCGACCACGAACGGTGCGGTGCCAGGGGCGTACCCGGCGACCAGCACCGCCACCGGGAACGCGACCCACAGCACGACCGGGTTGGTGCCGATGCCAAGCAGCAGCGCCGCGCCGACGAAGAAGCCGAGCCCGGTGCCGACCAGCGCACGCAGCGCCGTCGCGCCGGTGCCTGCGGCGTTGCTGCGCAGCACCGACAGCGTGCCGAGCACCACCCAGAAGCCGTGCTGCACGTCCAGCAGCTTGGCCACGATCACCGCGAGCGCGAGCGCGGCCGCGCCCCTGGCGCTGTTCCTGAACCAGACAGACCGCAGGCTCGCGTCGGCGGCGATGATCCCGCCGACCCGCGAGATCCAGGGCTGCGCCGGGTCCGTTGCATGCACATCAGCGGGGGGGTCCAGGGCCGTCGGGGTCTGGGGTCTCCCCACGGGGCGCTGTGTCCCGCCTCGGCTGTCCTGGTGCAGGCTGAGCCAGCGGTGCCGGTGCGCGGTGATCGCCTGCTGGCTGGCCCGCCCGGCCGCGACCAGCGCGTCACCGGCAGCCGCGGACACCGCCACGCCGATCGCCTGGGCGCGGAACGCGTGATCGGTACCGTGCATGACCGCGGCAGGCTCGCCGGCCAGCCCGCGCAAGTGCTCGGCACTCAGCTGGCGCGCCTGCCAGATTCGCTCCACATCCGGGCTCACCTGCCTGCCGCGCAGCAGATCTGCCACCTGGCCAAGCGCGCTCGCCGCGGCGGCGAGCACTTCCCTGTCCTGCGCGGCGACGTCGCTGAACTGCAGGTGGCCGTCCAGCGAATCGGTGATCAGCGAGGTGCACCATTCCAGCATCTTGCTGAGGTTGGCCAGCCCCTGGTCGGCAGCGGCAAGCCCGACCGGCCGGTTCGGGGTGGCCGCGAACGCCTCCATGAGCCTGTGCTTGGCCGCGAGCGAGGCGGCCATGTCGGCCTCGGTCACCGTGCCGCCGATCGCGGCTGCAAGCTGGCGGGCAAGCGCCGCGGCCGTGTCCGCCGCAGCGGTGCGCAGCCGGTCATCTGCCGTGCGCCGCGGCGCGATCAGCAGCACCGCGGCCGTGCTCACCACCGAGCCGAGCCACCAGCCGGCCAGCCGCGACGGAATCGCGCTGGCCGGTGCCGCGGTCGCGACCGGCAGCACGTAGGCGAGCAGGCAGGCGGTCACCCCTGAGCCGGCGTTCGGCCCGGCTACCCCGGCGAAGAAGATGCCGAAGGCGACCGGGATGGTGACCAGGCCCGCCAGCCAGGTTGACCCGCTGACCAGCGTGCCGATGATCAGCGCCAGGCTGCCGGCCAGGGCCAGGCCCAGGTGCGCGATGGCCTTGTCCCGCCTGGTGCCGTCGAAGCTGCTCATCACCAGGGCGCCGAATCCGCCGAAGACCGCGAACACGGTCATCTGCTCGTTGCCGATGACCTTGAAGGTCAGCGCGAACAGCGAGGGCACCACCAGGCATGCCCGCAGCGCGCGCAGCCCGGCAGGCGTGGACCAGGTGACCCGCCAGTAGTCCCGGCGCAGCAGACCTTGCCAGCGGCGCCGCCGGTGCGGCTGCTGCTGGCCGGCCTGGCTCGCCAGCTCGCTGCGGGTTGTCATCAGGTCTTACTGTGTCATTCGCGTCCGCTGGCCCGGCGCGCCGCCTCTTGCTCGATCACCTTGAGCTTGCCGGCCTCCGCGGGCCTGACGTTGCGATCGGCCATCCGGTACCGCGCAGCGGCCGCCATGCAACCGTCTGGGCTCTCGCCGACGCTGGCCAGGAAGCGGACCAGGAACCGCTTGCGGATCGTCGACAGTGCCAGCCGCAGCGCCAGCGACAGGTCGTCGACCTCGGAGGTCGCGATGATCAGCCAGGTCAGCGCGACATCGGCGGCGGGCGGCCCGGCCGCCGCGTTGCTCCAGTCGATGACCACGGGACCGGCGGCGGTCAGCATCACGTTCCCTGGATGAAGGTCCAGGTGCAGGCAGCGGTCCCCGGTTCCGATCTCGACCGCACGCCACGACGGCGGCGCGGCTATCTCGTGCAGCCGGTCGTGCAGCCTGGCCAGCGTGGCCGCGTGCCGGCGCACGAGCCAGGGCCGGCGCTGCAGGTCGGCGAGCATGTCGTGGCCGTTGAGCCGCTGCATGACCAGGTCGGCGCCGCTGGCATCGTGCACCTGCGGTACCGGGTAGCCGACCCGGTGCAGGTACTGCATCGCGGCCGCCTCCGGCTCGGCGTTGTGCCCGCTCCGGTACCTGCGCAGCACTCGCTGGTCGTCGAGTTCGTAGACATCGCAGGCCCGGCCGGTGCCGATCAGGCGGCCTGGCTGGCTGCTTTCCGGCAATCCGCACCTCCCGGTGTCACTATGTCAGGTTGCGGGCAACCCTGGCCGCGGCCAGCAGCTTGGGCCCGGCCACCAGCCAGGCGCTGAGCCCGCCGTCGTCAGGCACGCTGATCAGCCGTGGCCGGCAGCCGGGCTCGACCGGCCTGTGGTACTCGATCGCGGCGCCGGACGGCTGCCAGCCCGCAGCGGCGAGCAGGTCCTCGATCGCGGCCCAGTGCACGGCGTTGTTCACGTGATCGGCGGTGTCGAAGTCCGCGGCGCGCAGCGGCCAGTCGGGGCCGGCCGCCTGCTCCGGCGGCCGCGGCAGCTGCAGCCGTGCCGAGACCGTGCGGCCCGCCGCCGACGGGCCGTAGATCTCGTGGAAGTCAGCGGTGAGCCTGGCCAGCCTGCCGTCGGTGCGGCTGACCGCGGCCCAGACCGCCCGTGCCTGGATCAGGCCGCCATCGGCGCCGGCCAGCGTGGTGGTGCGCTCCGCCCAGCTCGGGCCGGTCGCCGAGCAGAACGTCCGCACCGACAGCCGCTCGGCCATCCGCGGGAAGCTGCGGACCGCCAGCTCGGTCCGCCGCACCAGCCAGCCGACCGGCTCGCGCAGCCCGGCGTCTGCCAGGTCGTCCTCGGCGGCCCACTGCAGGTACCGGGCCAGCGCGTCCAGCCGCAGCCGCCGGCCAGGCGTGACGTCAGTGCTGCGCACGATCCGCCTGCTTGCGTGCACCCGGCCGTGCTCGGGCTCTGGCAGGAAGTCGGCGGGAGGCGAGCCCATCGGCGCATTCTGCCAGGGTCCATACCGCGCGCCCAGCTAGGCTGCGGTGGATGCCAGAACTCGTGCAGCCAACCGCCGGGGTCAGGGATTCTTACCTGGCGGGGATGCGGGCCGTGTGCGAGGAAGACGGCACCGGGCTTGACTGGCTGGACGCGGCCGCGGCGGACTTCGCGACCTTCGCGGCAGACCGGGCGCGGCCACGGCAGCAGTGGGACGTGCCGGTCACCGAGCTGTGGTACGTCGACGGCGCCGTCTATGTCGGCAGCCTGGTGATCAGGCACCAGCTGACTCCTGCGCTGCGGCACGACGGCGGCCACATCGGCTATCACGTGGTGCCGGCCTGCAGGCGGCGCGGGCACGCGACCGCGATGCTGGCCGCCGGCTGCGGGTACTGCCGCGAGCATGGCATGACCAGCGTGCTGGTCACCTGCGACGACGACAACGTCGGCTCGCGCCGGGTCATCGAGGCCAACGGCGGCGAGCTGGCCAGTGAGACCGACCACATCTGCCGGTACTGGATCAGGCTGTGACGAAGCGGAGAGGTACGGGATGACCGACGACATCCGGCCGATCTGGCCGGCCGGCGCCAGCAAGCGGCACATCGACGCAAGCTGCCAGCCAGTGCTTGGCAGACTTGCCGCACCGACTCTGGGAGAGAGGCAATGACGCAGCCAAGTGAAGACCTGGTGCGAGCCGCCAGCGCGGCGTTCGCCCGCGGCGACTTAGCTGCCCTGCAGGATCAGTTCCTGGCCGACGAGGTCATCTGGCACATCGCCGGGACCGGGCCGCTGGCCGGCGTTTACGAGGGTGCCGAGCAAGTCCTCGGCCAGCTCCGCAAGATCTCTGAGCTGGCTGACGGCACGATCCAGCCGCAGGTGCATGACGTGCTGGTCAACGACGACCACACGGTCGTGCTGGTCTCGATTACCGCGGAACGGTCAGGCCAGCACCTTCAGCTCAACCTCGTGCACGTGATCCATGCCGCGAACGGCAAGGCCACCGAGGTGTGGACGCACTCGTCGGATCCCGGCGGCGCCGCGAAGTTCTGGTCGTAGCCGAGAACCAAGCGTCGGCCAATTTTAGGCCCAGATACACTCTTTGACCCGTCAGGTTAGGGTAGCCTCAGCTGCCGTAACTTAGGTAAGCCTAAGCTACCTTGGACTCAACCGATCCATGGAGACGGTCTGGATGACGGGCTGGATGAGAAGCAGACCTGGCTGCGGCCGAGGCCGGCCGGGCAGCCGCGCCGCGGCGGCCGTGCTGACTGTTGCCCTCGGGCTCGGGCTCGCGGCCTGCGGTCCGGCGCCGGCCAGCTCGGCGACTCCCGCGGTCAGCGCGGCCTGCGCCCAGGTCGGCGCGGCGCTGTCGGACGGACCCGATCCTGGCGCCGACCCGGTCGGCTATGCCGAGGCACAGATCAGGCCGCTGCGCGCCATCAAGATCACAGACCGGCAGCTGCGCACCGCGGTCAGCGAGCTGGCTTCCGGCTATGCCGCGGTCTTCGCCAGCGACGGCAAGAGCGCCGCCGCGGCCAAGACCGTCGCCGCCGCCGCCAGGAAGGTCAAAGCCGTCTGCAAGGGAGTCACCGGATGAGGCGCGCCAGCGCAGTTGTCGCAGCGATTGTCGCAGCGGGGGCCATGCTGGCCGCGTGCGGCGGCCGGGCGGACAGCAGCGGCACCACGATCACGCTGTACAACGGCCAGCATGAGCAGACCGCGGACAACCTGATCACCGCGTTCGAGCGGCAGACCGGCATCCACGTGGTGGTCAGGAGCGACGACGAGGACGTGCTCGCCGACCAGATCGCCACCGAGGGCGGCAACTCACCCGCTGACGTGTTCTTCACCGAGAACTCGCCACCGCTGGAGAGCCTGCAGGCCAAGGGACTGCTGTCGCCGGTGGACCCCGGCACGCTGGCCAAGACGCCGGCCAAGTACAACTCGCCGCAGGGCGACTGGGTGGGCGTCTCGGCCAGGGTCAGCGTGCTCATCTACAACCCGAGCCTGATCTCGGCCAGCCAGCTGCCGACGCATGTGCAGCAGCTCGCCGAGCCGCAGTACAAGGGCAAGCTGGCGCTGGCGCCCGGCGAGACCGATTTCCAGCCGATCGTCACCGCGTACCAGCGGGCCTACGGCACCGCAGCGACGCTGACCTGGCTGAAGCAGATCGGCGCGAACGCTGCCGGGCACATTTACCCGGACAACGAGACCATCGCCGACGAGGTGAACCGGGGAGCTGCCGCGTTCGGCATCGTGAACCAGTACTACTGGTACCGGATGCGGGCCGAGATCGGCGCGGCCAACATGCACTCCAAGATCACCTATTTCGCCAGCGGCGACCCAGGGTACGTGGTCGACGTCTCCGGCGCGGCAGTGCTGAAGTCAAGCAAGCACCAGGCGGCGGCGCAGAAGTTCCTGGCCTTCCTGGTCAGCAGGCAGGGCCAGGAGATCATCGCCACGCCAGGCACCGGGCCAGGCCAGTCGCTGAGCTACGAGTACCCGATCGCCTCCGGCGTGACGACGAAGGCGGGCGAGACCCCGTTCAGCCAGCTGCGGCCCTACCCGATCACGATCGCCGAGCTTGGCGACGGCACCACCGCGATCGCGCTGATGACCAAGGCCGGGCTGCTGTGAGACTCGTGCGATGAGCACGCTGCCGGCACCGCCCGCCAGGCCGCCCGTGCTGGCCGAGCCCCGGGCAAGGCGGGCCGGCCGGCCGGCCGGCCTGATCGCCGTCAGCGCGGTGATCGCCGCCGTGCTCGCGGTGCCGCTGCTGTTCCTGCTCATCGAGTCGCATGCGGCAGGCTGGAGCGCGATCGCCAGCAGCATCTTCCGGCCGCTGACCGGCACGCTGCTGTGGAATACCGTGAGGCTGACGGTCGTGGTCGCGGCACTGTGCGCCGTGCTCGGCACCGCGGCCGCATGGCTGGTGGAGCGCACCGACCTGCCAGGCCGGCGGGTGTTCGCGGTGCTGCTGGTGGTGCCGCTGGCGATTCCCGATTTCGTGGTGAGCTTCGGCTGGAGCTCGCTGTTCGTCTGGGCGCAGGGCTACGGCGGTGCGGTGCTGGTGATGACGCTGGCGGTCTACCCGCTGGTGTACCTGCCGGTCGCGGCCAGCCTGCGTGCCGCCGACCCCGGTCAGGAAGAGGTCTCCCGCAGCCTCGGCATCGGCCGGGTCCTTACCTTCGTCAGGATCACCCTCGGCCAGGCACGCGGCGCCATCCTCGGCGGGTGCCTGCTGGTGGTGCTGGTCGTGCTGGCCGAGTACGGCGCGTTCGAGATGCTGGGCTACCAGACCTTCACCACG
>JASHQL010000009.1 GCA_030039155.1 Streptosporangiaceae bacterium
GCCCTGATCCGGCTGCCCAGGGTGCCCGCCTCCGCCGCGTGCACCTCGGCCCGCAGGCCCGCCCCGACCGCGCGCCGTGCCAGCGCCCCGGCTGCCGCCTGCTCGGCCCCGGTGACCGGCAGCACCGCCAGCTGGACCGGCGCCAGCCAGGGCGGGAACGCGCCGCCGTGCACGTCGATCAGGTGCGCGATCGCCCGCTCCATGCTGCCGATGATCGCGCGATGCACGATCACCGGCCGGTGCCGCTCCCCGTCGGCGCCGACGTACTCGAGGCCGAACCGCTCGGGCTGGAAGAAGTCCACCTGGATGGTGGACAGGGTGGCCTCGCGCTCGGCGCTGTCGGCGACCTGGATGTCGATCTTCGGGCCGTAGAACGCCGCCTCGCCGATGTCCGCGTCGTAGCGGACGCCCGCGCCGTCAAGCACGCTGACCAGGATCTCGGTCGCCTGGTCCCACATCTGGGCGCTGCCCGCGTACTTCTGGCTGCCGCCGTCTCGGGGTGACGACCCCCCGGATCCCCCCGCGGGTCCGGCCAGCGACAGCCGGAACCTGGCCGGCTCGATGCCCAGGTCGAGGTAGGCCTGCCGGATCATCGCCAGCGCGGCGGCGGCCTCGGCAGCCACCTGGCCGGGCGCGCAGAAGATGTGCGCGTCGTTCAGCTGCATGGCGCGCACCCTGGTCAGCCCGCCGAGCACGCCGGACAGCTCGGCCCGGTACTGGCCGCCGAGCTCGGCCAGCCGCAGCGGCAGCTCGCGGTAGCTGTGCGCGCGGGCGGCGTAGATGAGCGCGTGCTGCGGGCAGATGCTCGGCCGCAGCACAAGCTGCTCGCCGCCCAGCTGCATGGGCGGGAACATGCCGTCCCGATAGTGCGCCCAGTGCCCGGATCTCTCGTACAGCTCGCGCTTGGCCAGCACCGGCGAGTACACGTGCCGGTACCCGGCCCGCCGCTCCGCCTCCCTGATGTACTCCTCAAGTGCGTGCCTGACCGCGGCGCCGTCGGGCAGCAGGTACGGCAGCCCGGCGCCGATCAGCGGGTCGGTATCGAACAGCCCGAGCTCACGGCCGAGCTTGCGGTGGTCATGCATCTCCCAGATCTCCTCACCTGGTCACGGGCGAGTGAGCCGGGCACGGCAAAGGCCCCAGGGCACTCGCCCCGGGGCCTTTGACTTCGGTCAGCTGTCAGCGCGCCGGGACTACTCCGGCGTCGTCGTCAGTGCGCGCTGCATGCTCGGCAGTCTATCAGCCGGCCTCGGCATCAGTCGGGCTCGGCGGGCACCACAGAGCCGAGCGTCGGCTTCTGCTTGAAGTACGGGCTACCGCCCGCCCAGTAGATGACCAGCGGGATCACCCCGATGCCGAGCCCGCCAAGGCCTACCCAGTCCACCACGGCCCCGTTGGACGGGATCGACTCGCCCAGGATCCAGAACATGAACGCCGCGCCGACCAGCGGCAGCAGCCCGATCAGCACGACGTTGCGTACCGATTTGAACAGCACCTTGCGGAACGCCACCACGACGGTGACCCCGGCGAGCCCGTAGTACACCGCGATCTGCAGGCCGATCGCCAAGATCGCGTCGGACAGGATCTTGCCGACCGAGCCGATGTAGGTCGAGCCGATGAACAGGCCGAGCGACACCACGGCGACCGCGATCGTGGCAATCCACGGGGTCTGCCGCTTCGGCAGGATGCGGTCCAGCCCGGCCGGCAGCGTGCGCTCCCTGGCCATCGCGAACAGCGTGCGGGTGACCTGGATCAGGGTGGTCTCCAGCGTCGCGATCGTGGACAGCATGACCGCGATGACCAGCAGCTTGCCGCCGAGGCCCGGCCAGGCCCGCTGGCCGAGCACGGCCAGCACGTCACCGGCGTTGTTGCCGATGGTCTTGCTGGTCAGCCCGGTGTTGGTGGCCACCGTGAAGATCTCGTACAGCGCGAACACGATGATCACGCCGATGATGCCGCCAAGGCCGGCGGTCTTCTTGCTGTCCTTCATCTCCTCGTTGAGGTTGGAGGTCACGTCCCAGCCCCAGTAGTAGAAGGCTGCGACCAGGCCGCCGGACGCGAACCCGGCAAGGCCGTTGAAGTGACTGAAGCCGAACCAGGACCAGGAGAACGGGACCTGGGTGTGGCTCGCCGAGTGCACCAGGGTGAGCACCGCGAACAGCACCAGGATCGTGCACTCAACGCCCGACATGATCCACTGCGCCCTGGCCGTCGCCCGCACGCCCGCGATCACCAGCGCGACCATGACCAGGAACCAGACCGAGCCGACGGTCACCACCAGGCCGGTGTTGTTCGCCGCCGAGTTGCTGAACAGGCCGAGCGTGACCGAGCCCGCGGGCAGCGAGCCGGCCACCATGAAGATCGTCGCGGACACGACCAGCGACCAGCCGGCCACGAAACCAAGCGCCGGATGCAGGATCCGGCCGACCCAGGCGTAGGTGGCGCCGGCATTGGTCTCGACCCGGTTCAGGTAGCTGAACGCCCAGGCGATGCCCAGCATCGGGATGCCGCAGTACAGCAGCGAGGCCGGCCCGGCCAAGCCGACGGCCGCGACCAGCGCCGCCGTGCTGCCCGCGATGGTGTAGGCGGGCGCGCTGCCGGCCACCGCCATCACGACCGAGTCGAACAAGCCAAGGACGTTCGCGCGCAGCCCGGTCGCCGCTGGCGTCGATGGTGCCTGGGTGGAACTAGCCATGCGCACTCCATGGTTTCGGCATGATCTTGCAACGCATTCTGTAGCCGTGTCCCGACATACGCAACTAAATCCAAAGATTACTAATCAGTAACGGCGGAACCCGTGGGAGACTCGGGCATGCGCACCTGGGGAAGTTCCGGTGCGGCCGCGGCGATCCGCCAGGCACAGGCGGTCACCCGGCTCGCCCGGCAGGCCGGCTGCGGCCTGGACGAGGCCGAGGACATCTACGCCAGGCTGCCGAGCCGGCGGGCATTTCTCGGCGCCGCGGGCGCCGCCGGCGCGGTCGCGGTGGCCGGCACCGCCGTTGGCCGGCGCCA
>JASHQL010000071.1 GCA_030039155.1 Streptosporangiaceae bacterium
TCACTGCAACCTCCATGACTGCATTCGCCGCACGAGCGCCTGCTCGCGTGGACCGTACCAGCCCGTGGTGTTTCTGAGGGCCGGAGATAACCAGTTGCCTGGCTCAGCCGCGCGGCCAGATCATCGACCATGTCCTGGGCAATGACCGGCGATGTGCGCGCGTATCTTGCTGCGGCCGGCGATTTCCTGGCGAGCGATCCGGTACGGCACACGATTCAGTTGAGCATCGCGGCGGCGCTCACCGAAGGCGCCGCCCAGGCTGCCGGCCAGGCCGAGACCGGCACGGACGGCACCACGGCCGGCACCGGCCCGGCCGAGACCGGCACTGCCGGCACCGGCCCGGCCGAGACCGGCACCGTCGGCACCGGCCAGGCCGAGACCGGCACGGTCGGCACCACGATTGGCGCCCGCCAGGCCGGCACCGGTCAGGTGGGCCAGCGGCAGCCGCTGTTCGGCTGGTACCAGGCCGGCCGGGGTGTCAGCGCCGCGCTGCTGCACACGCCGCCGTTCCCTGTGCTGCTCACGGCCATGGCCGCGCCCGCAGCAGCGGCGCTTGCCGACGCGCTGCTCGGACTGGGCCGCGAGCCGGTCGGCGTGACCGGCGATCGGGCAGCCGCGACCGCGTTCGCTGCCGCCTGGTGCGAACGGACCGGCTCGGCTGCCACCGAGGGCCGCCGGTCAACGCTCTACCGGCTTGGCCGGCTTGCCTCGCTGGACCCCGCGCCGCCCGGTCGGCCGCGCGTTGCCGGAGCGGCCGACCAGCCGATGCTCGAGCGGTGGTTGCGGGACTTCGCGGCCGAGGTCGGCGACGTCGCCGGCTACCAGCCCGGGGTCGCCGCCGACCGGCTGAGCTTCGGCGGCCTGACGATCTGGCAGGTGGCCGGACAGCCAGTGGCGATGGGCGGGTGCCACAGGCCGGGCGTCGGCGTGGTCCGGATAAGCCCCGTCTATACCCTGCCTGACCAGCGCGGCCGCGGCTACGGCGGCGCGGTCACTGCCGCGGTCAGCCAGGCCGCGCTGGCGGGCGGGGCGGACGAGGTTGTGCTGTTCACCGATCTGGCCAACCCGGTCAGCAACGCGCTGTACCGGAAACTCGGCTTTGAGCCGGTTGAGGACCGGGTCATGCTGCGCTTGCGCGAAGTGCCGCGTCCGGCCGGGCAGGCCATCCGGTGACGCGGGTCAGGTACCGGACGACGAGTTGCACGCCGAGGTGTAGCTGTACAGCTTCTTGAACGCGGACGCGCGGGCCGGGCGAGTCAGGCCGACCTCCTGCACGAACTTCTGGTGCGTCCCGGCCTTGTCAACCTCATGACGCTCGGACTTGTAGCTGGTGACGATCGTGCGCAACGGCGGCACCAGCGCGGTCGGCGCGATCTTTTCAAGCGCGGTGAAGTCCGTGATGCCGATGCCGAGTACGTGATCGAGCTCGTGCCGCTCCTTGGTCAGCGACATCTTCGATGACGAGCCGGTGCTGGTCATGGCCTGCACCGCGTCATTGAGCTTCTTGCAGAACGAGCTGTCGGACGCTGCCTTCGGCGAGGTCGAATGCGAACCGCCGGCCGCGGGGGAGCTGCCGCCGCACGCGGCCAGGGCGATGCAAGCGCCTGCTGCTAAGAAGGGCAAGGCCTGGTGGCGCCGAAGCGTGGTCATGTCGGTGTTCCTTCGTGATTGGGGAGTCAGGGGAGCTAGGCCATCGCCCAGCCGCGCAGCATTCTTCCTGATTCGCTGCGCTCATGTAGCGAAACGTAGTCGAATGACTTCGTAGAGTGGTCGGTTCGGTAAACAACCGCCAGCACCAGGCCATCAGGTTGCGGAACATTCGATTCGGCACATTGCGGCACATGTGCGCACCGGACAGGCTGACCGCAAGGCGGCCGATGACCTGCCGCGAAAGCCAGCTGCTGCGAGGTGGGTGTGCCAGCGACGGTCAGCCAGGGCGACGAGGGAGTGCTGCTCGGGCTCGCGCCGCCCTGGCTGCGCGCGAACTGCCAGTGCGGGCAGTGCCTGGACCCGGTCAGCGGCCAGCGGCTTGCCGAGCCCGGCACTCAGGCCGCCGACGTCAGCGTCACCGAGGTGTCGGCGACCAGCGCCGCGCTGCGGGTGACCTTCGGCCCCGACGGGCACGAGGCCGTGTTCAGCCGGTCGTGGCTGGCAGACCAGGCGGTGCCTGGGCAGGACGCGCGGAACGAGGATGCCAAGCAGCTGTGGCTCGCCGCGGACCTGCCGGACGGCCCTGGCTACATGCAGTGGCAGCGCTACCTGGCCGAGCCGCAGTACCGGGCGCACTGCCTGGCCAAGCTGCTCAGCACCGGCTTCCTGGTACTGCGCGGGGTGCCGTGCGAGCCCGCGGCAGTGCTGACGGTGGCCGGCAGCATGGGCTACGTGCGCGAGACCAACTACGGGCGGTTGTTCGACGTGCAGGCGAAGGCAACCCCGGCGAACCTGGCCGACACCGGCAGGGCGATCGCGCCGCATACCGACAATCCCTACCGGGACCCGGCACCGACCGTGCAGCTACTGCACTGCCTGGCCAGCGCGGTCGCCGGCGGCGAGTCGGGACTGCTTGACGGCTTCCGCGCGGCCGGCCTGCTGCGGGCCGCTGACCCGGCCGCGTTCCGGACGCTGGCCAGCACGGCCGCGACGTTCAGGTACGCCGATGCCGGGGCAGAGCTGACCGCCACCAAGCCGGTCATCGGGCTTGACCCGCAGGGCAGGATCAGGGAGATCAGGTTCAACAGCAGGTCGATGCAGCCGCTCAGGCCGGCCCGCGGCGCGCGGCCGGCCCAGGCCGCGGCGGCAGCCGTGCAGTTCTACGCCGCCTACCGGACGTTCGCCGGCATCGTCCTGCGGCCGGAGCTGATGCTGTCGCTGCGGCTCGAGCCTGGCGACTGCATGGTCTTCGACAACACCAGGATCATGCACGCGAGGAGCAGCTTCACCAAGGCCGGCCACCGGCACCTGCAGGGCTGCTATGCCGACCTTGACGGCGTGGAGTCCGCGCTGGCCGTGCTGCGCCGGCCGCGAGCGCAGGTGCCGGCATGACGGCCGCCGGCCAGGATGCGATCGCGGTCATCGGCGCGCTGTTCGCCAGCGAGGGAGCGGCCGCGTACCTGGGCGAGCCGGTGACGCAGGCCGGGCACATGCTGCAGGCTGCCGCGCTGGCCGAACGCGGCGGGGCAGCCAGGCCGCTGGTCGCGGCGGCGCTGCTGCACGACGTCGGGCACTTCACCGGCACCGTCTCCGGCCAGGACCTGATGCGCGGCACCGACAACCGGCACGGCGACCAGGGCGCCGCCTGGCTCGCCAGGTGGTTCGGCCCGGCGGTCACCGAGCCGGTCAGGCTGCACGTGGCCGCCAAGCGCTACCTGTGCGCAACCGAGCCAGGCTACTTCGCGCTGCTGTCCGAGGCGTCGCGCTACACCCTGTCGGTGCAGGGCGGCCCGATGCGGGGCGAGGAACTTGCCGCCTTCAAGCGCGAGCCGTACGCGGCTGACGCCTGCCGGGTCAGGCGCTGGGACGACCTGGCCAAAGACCCGGCCGTGCAGCCGCCCCCGTTCAGCCACTTCGCTTCGCTGCTCCGCGAGCTCGTGGCCTGACGGTCAGAGCGCGGCGATGCTGCCCGGCGCCCGTTCGGATCTGGTCAGCGCGCGCAGCACCGGTGTGACACCGTGTCGCCGCACCGAGAGCTGCCAGAGCACGGTGAACACCAGGTGCTTCGCCAGCTCTGGCAGCGCCGGCGTCGGCAGCCGCACGCTGCAGGCCAGGTCGTCGTCGTGCACGGCGATCTCCAGCATCCTGGTGACCAGGAAGTCATCGAGCGTCATGGACCAGGAAGCCCACGGCAGCGCGACGATCCGGTCCGCAGGCTCGGCAGCGAGCGTCGCCCGGAGCTGCGCCAGGGTTGTCGCGGTCCGGCTGGCCAGCGCCGCCGGTCCGTCGGCCGCAGCGGCGTCCGCCTTCCGCCTGGTTCCCTGGTTGACCTCGGCGTCAAGCTCCGCGCCGACCCACTCCGACCTGGCGTAATGGTCGAGCACCAAGATCACCGGCTCGCCCGGCTGCGCCGCGAGCACGTCCGGCACGCTGTCGATCTGCCTGGCCAGGTGCGCGGCCACCGCGCCGACCGTCATCTTGTCCAGCGCGCTCGGCTCGGTCCACGCGTCGGCCACCTCGGCCGAGCTGATCAGCGAGACCGCGACCTCGGCCGTGCGCAGATAGGTATCCCTGACCGACATCGAACCCGCCTCCAGCCTGACCCGCAGGGCCCCGCCACCGCAGACCGTAGCAGCCGTGCCGCGCCCAGGCTGTGATAGGCAGTCGGGGTGCGCAGCAACAGCCGGGCGCGGCCGTGAGCCTTGACGTCACGGTCCGCGGCATCACCATCCCGGCAGACGAGCTGTCCTGGCGGTTCACCAGGTCGCCAGGTCCCGGCGGCCAGTCGGTGAACACCACGGACAGCCAGGCCGAGCTGTCGTTCGACCTGGCCGGGTCGCAGGCGCTGCCGCCGCTGCTGAAGCAGCGCGCGCTCACCGCGCTGGCCGGCCGGCTTGCCGACGGCGTGCTCACGGTGACCGCCTACGAGCACAGGTCACAGCTCAGGAACCGGGAGGCGGCGGCCGGCCGGATGTCAGAACTGCTGACCGAGGCCACCAGGCCGCCGCCCAAGCCTCGGCGGCCGACCAAGCCAACTCGCGCGGCCACCGAGCGGCGGCTTGCGGACAAGCAGCGAAGATCGCAGACCAAGCGGCTGCGCCGCGATTTGGACGGGAACGAGTAGCAGCGCCCAAGCTAGCCGCCAAGAACTGCCGCGATGGCAGCGATGTCATGTCCGAGCCAATGCGCAGCGCTACCACGCACCAGCTCTAGCGGGACGTCAGCTCGGCCAGCTTGAGCACGGTGTTCCAGTTCCTGGCCGTCGCGGTGACGCCAAGGGCGCGCTCAACGAACGCGTTGGTCAGCTTGGAGTCCGGCATGCCAGGGCACCACAGGTAGGCTTCTCGCCCGCTGATCCAGATCTGGTCAGGGTCGAACGACTGGGCCAGCACCGACTCCGCACTGGCTGGGTCAGGCTCAGCGCCCAGGAATGCGACGAAGTACCTGGCCGGGTTTTCCGGCTCGGCCCGCGGAGTCCTGGCGACCACGCTCGCCAGGTCCTCGCCGGTCCTGATCAGCACCGAGCAGCTGATCCCGGTCCGCTCCGCGACGCCGGCCCTGATCGCCTCGGCAAGCTCGCCGTGCTGTCGCTGGTCGCAGCTGAACACCGCGTTCCCGCTCTGCAGATAGGTGCTGACCTCGGCAAGCCCGAGGGTGCCGAGCAGCTGCCGCAGCTCGGCCATCGGCACCTTCTGCCGTCCGCCGACGTTGATGCCGCGCAGCAGGGCCGCGTATCGCATGCCGGGCACAGTAGCGCCGCGTGCCGACATCCGCGCGGTGGGCGCTCCGTACCTGGCAGCGGCGATCAGTACGCTGAGGGCCGTGTCCGCAGCAGCGCGTCAGCCGTCAAGGCGGGGAACGAGCCGGCCTGGCGCACCGCGGGTACCGCGGACCGATGCCGACCGGCGGCGCCGCGAGCTGTCCCAGAACTACCTGCGCGATGGCCAGGCCGCGGCCCAGTTCCTGCGTGCCGTGGCGGTCGATCCGGATGGGCTGTGCCTGGAGGTCGGGGCCGGCGAGGGGATCCTGACGACCAGGCTGGCCAGCCTGTGCCGCGAGCTCGTCGCCTACGAGGTGGATCCAGCGCATGCCGCGAGGCTCGAGTCCCGGCTCCGCGGCCGCGGCAACGTCAAGGTGGTGATCGGCGACTTCCTGGCGGCCAGGCCACCTGGCCAGCCGTTCCAGGTGGTCGGCAACGCCCCGTTCTCGCTGACCTCGCCCATCGTCGACTGGTGCCTCGCCGCCAGGCGGATGCGCGCTGCCACGCTCATCACCCAGCTTGAGTACGCAAGGAAGCGGACCGGCGGCTATGGCAGGTGGACGCTGCTGACGGTCAGCAGCTGGCCGTTCATGCGCTGGGAACTGCGCGGCCGGATCGCCCGCAGTCAGTTCAGGCCGATGCCGCGGGTGGACGCCGGCATCCTGCACATCGAGCGGCGCGCCGAGCCGCTGATCCAGCCGGGCCGGACCAGCGCCTACCGGCGGCTGGTCGAGGCGGGCTTCTCCGGGGTCGGCGGGTCGCTGCAGGCCTCGCTGCGCCGCCTGTACCCGGCCGACCGGCTTGGCGAGGCATTCGGGGCGGCCGGGCTTGACCGGCGCGCCGTGGTCGGCTTCGTCAGCCCCGATCAGTGGATCGCGCTGTTCGGGCAGCTTGACCGGCCCGCCGCCAGCAGCCGAAGGTCGTGATCATCTTGCCGCGCCCGGCCGTCCTGATGGCGGTGAAGGTGCCTGACGGCGGCGCCAACATCGTCATTTCATCGATTCCGGTTGTTACGTATGGGGCGAACAACACATTTGGGCCACCAGAATCGATGAAATCAAGTGAGAGGACCTTAGGTGCAGCGGTGGTCTAGCGCGGTGCGGTGCTGGCGCGTGCAGTGCGCGTGGCTGACGGCGCGGTGCTGCCGGTCCCAGGGTGTGGCTCAGGGTGCGGTGGTGCCGGTCCTGCCGTACTTGTCCTCGAGCCTGACCACGTCCTCGCGCCAGCCTGGGTCGGCGCTTGACGCCTCGGCGAAGGTCAGGTCGGAGATCGCGGTGACCCGGTGCACCACGCCGGCGGGCAGGTGGATGGTGTCGCCAGGGCCGAGCTTGGCCGCCGTCAGGTCTGCCGCCGACGTGCCGTACTCGAACAGGCCCTCGCCGGACAGTACGCTGCTCGTCTCTTCCTTCTGGTCGTGGTACTGCAGGCTGAGCGAGTGGCCGGCGTTGACGTGAATGACCTTGCCGACGTACTTGCCTTCGACCGCGGCGAAGATCAGCTCATAGCCCCACGGCTTGTCCTGGCGGGCGGCCTGGTAGAGCCTGGCTGTGCCAGCCCTGGCGTGCTGTTCAGCAGTCACGTCCGCTCCCTTGCTCGTCCCCGCGGCCCTGGCCTGCCAGGCTACTCTCCGGCAGCCTGGCGCAGCCCGCCCAGCCTGCGCACCGCCTCGGCGAGCACCTCGGGCCGCTTGCAGAACGCGAACCTGACTTGGCTGCGGCCCGCCTGCTTGTCGTCGTAGAAGACCGCGTTCGGTACCGCGACCACGCCGCAGCGGGCCGGCAGGCTGCGGCAGAAGGCCAGCCCGTCGTCGGCGCCGAGCGCGGCGATATCGGTCGTGATGAAGTACGTGGCCTGCGGGCTGAACACCTCGAACCCGGCCTGGCGCAGCCCGCCTGCCAGCAGGTCACGCTTGGCCCGCAGGTCGGCGGCAAGCTGGGCGTAGAACGAGTCAGGCAGCGCGAGCCCCGCGGCGACCGCGTACTGGAACGGGCCGCTGCTGACGTAGGTAAGGAACTGTTTCACCGTGCGGACCGCGGTGACCAGGGCCGGGGTCGCGGTCACCCAGCCGACCTTCCAGCCGGTGAAGGAGAACGTCTTGCCCGCCGAGCCGATCGTGACCGTGCGCTCGCGCATGCCGGGCAGCGTGGCGATCGGGATGTGCTGGCCGTCGAACACGATGTGCTCGTACACCTCGTCGGTGACCACCAGCAGGTCGTGTTCGATCGCGATGGCCGCGATCGCGTCAAGTTCGGCCCTGGTGAGCACCATGCCGGTCGGGTTGTGCGGCGAGTTGACCAGGATCAGCCTGGTCCGGCTGGTGACGGCGGCCCTGATCGCGTCAAGGTCGGGCCGGAATCCCGGTGGCCGCAGGGTGACCGGCACCCTGGTCGCCCCGGCCATCGCGATGCAGGCCGCGTAGGAGTCGTAATAGGGCTCGAACGCGATCACCTCGTCGCCAGGCTCGAGCAGCGCGAGCAGTGCCGCCGCGATCGCCTCGGTCGCGCCGGCGGTCACCAGCACCTCGGTGTCCGGGTCGAACTGCAGGCCATACCAGTGCAGCTGGTGCGCGGCGATGGCCTGGCGCAGCTCGGGGATGCCGGGGCCAGGCGGGTACTGGTTGCCCTTGCCGGCCAGCACCGCGTCGGCGGCAGTCTGCGCTATCAGCGCCGGGCCGTCGGTGTCCGGGAAGCCCTGGCCGAGGTTGACCGAGCCGGTGGCGACCGCGAGCGCTGACATCTCGGCGAAGATCGTGGTGCCCATGTCAGCGAGCCGGCTGTTGAGCAGCGGTCGAGTCATCGTCATCCCTTCTGCGCCTCCGCCAATCTACTCAGCCGGCGCGGCCGAGCCTGCGGGCGCATCATGGTCGGGTGACCGATGACCCGCTGGCCAGGCTGCGCGCGATCTGCCTGGCGCTGCCGGAGGCGACCGAGCGCAACAGCCACGGCGAGCCGGCCTGGTTCGCCGGCACCGGCCGGCAGTTCGTCTGCTTTGCCGATCACCATCACGACGACAGGCTCGCCTTCTGGTGTGCTGCGCCGCCCGGCCAGCAGCAGGCCATGCTGGCCGAGGATGCCGGGCAGTTCTTCGTGCCGCCGTACGTCGGCGCCCGCGGCTGGCTTGGCGTCCGGCTCGACCTGCCGACCGACTGGCAGCTGATCGCCGAGCTTGTCGAGGACGCCTACCGCCAGGTCGCCAGCAAGCGCCTGATCAGCCTGCTTGACGCTGCCAGCCCGCCGCGTGCGTGACCAAGCCCGCGGGCGGCTGTGGCGGCGAAGCCCGGTGAGGTCTGGCGCCTGGTGGCTTCAGCGATGGGTGGTGTGGCGGGCCCTGACGTTGGCTGAAGAAAGCGGCCCAAGCGGGCTGGGCGCCGCGAACTCGATCAGTAAGAACTCGCGGCCCCTGGACGCACGGAGCAGCTCAATGCGGGCCGGCCGGAACGGCTGCCGCTGGGCGTTCATGAAGCTGATCACCGACCTGAGCCAGCCGGAACTGGGGTGCCCGCCGCCGACGGTCACCTCGGCTGACCGCAGCGGGAT
>JASHQL010000072.1 GCA_030039155.1 Streptosporangiaceae bacterium
GCCGAGGTCGCGCTGCAGGTCGATGGAGACGCCGCCGGTCACCCCCGACGAGGTGAGCAGCCCGTCCAGCTCGGTCAGCTTGAGGCCAGCGTCCGCGGCAGCGAGCCTGACCGCCTCGGCCGCGAACTGGCCAGAACCGCGCCCGTAGACCTTGCCGAGCTCGGTCATGCCAAGGCCGGCGATGACCGGGCGGCGGCCTGGTGCGAGCGCAGCTGGCACCAGAAGCCGCGAATCGGTCACCAGCTCATCATGCCAGGATCGCGCCGGCCAGCAGGGCCGTGACCTCGGCCGGATTCGACACCACCGCCAGGTGCGCCGCGCCCCTGACCACGACCTGCCTGGCCCCGGCGATCGCGCTGGCGATGACCGCGCCGTGCCATGGCGGGGTCGCCACGTCGTCGGCGCCGGAGATGACCAGCGTCGGCGCGCCGATCTGGCCGAGCAGCGGCCGCAGGTCCATGGTCTCGATGGCGGCGCAGCAGCCCGCGTAGCCGGCCGGCTGGATCGCCCGCAGCCCGTCGGCATACGCCGCGACCACCGCCGGCTCGGCCGCCGCGTATGCCGGGGTGAACCAGCGCGACACCACCTGGCCGGCGATCTTGGCCATTCCGTCGGCCAGCACGGTGGCTGCCCGCTGCTGCCAGAGCGAGGCGGGCGGCAGGAACGCGGCGGTGCAGCACAGGCCGAGCCAGCTGATCCGCTCCGGCGCATGCGCGGCAAGCCACATCCCGACCATGCCGCCAAGCGACACCCCGCAGTACGCGGCCTGCTCGATCCCCCAGGCATCGAGCATCCCGAGCACGTCCCGGCCGAGGTCGGCGATCGAGTACTGCCCGGCCGGGGCGGCCGAGTACGCGCGTCCGGGCGCGCCGTGCCCGCGGTGCTCGTACCGCAGCACCTGCAGCCGACTGGTCAGCACCGGAAGCTGCGCATCCCACAGCGAGCTGCTGGTGCCAAGCGAGTTGCCGAGCACCAGCACCGGCGCGCCGGCCGGCCCGGTCAGCGTGCTGGCCAGCGGGACAGGCTGCTCAGACATCGAAGAAGACGGTCTCCGGCCCGGCCTGGCTTGCCTGCAGCCTGATGTCGAAGCTGTAGCTGCCTGGCCGGCCGGCCACCGGGGCCGCGATCAGCGTGTCCCTGCGCCCGGCAGGGACGGTACCGAGCACCGGGTCGGCGTCGTTCGCCGCCTGCTCGTCGCCGAAGTACAGCCGGGTCACCACCCGGTCAAGCAGTCCACGCGCGAACACCGACAGGTCGAGATGGGGAGCCTGCGCGTGCTCCTCGTTCCCTGGCAAAATCCCCGGCTTCAGCGTCACTAGTAGGTAGCTGCCGTCCTCAGCCGTCGCGGACCTGCCGAACCCGCGGAACTTCTCGCTGCCTCCGCCGTGCTGTCCTGGGGTGACGACCCCCCGTGACCCCCCCGATCGCGGGTCGTCCGGGTGGCCGAAGCTGCCGTCGGGCGCGGCCTGCCAGCTCTCCACCAGGGCGTCGGGCACCGGATCGCCCGCGCCGTCGAGCACCCGCCCGGTGATCGTGATCGCGCCGTCGGTGCCGGGGTCGACCACGTACGGGCCGTCCGGCCAGGGCAGCCCGATGGCCAGGAACGGCCCGACGGTCTGCGACGGGGTGATGCCCGCGGTCACCGGTGCTCCTCGAAGACCGCCTGGTCCCGGCCGCGCAGCACGATGTCCCACTGGTAGCCGAGCGCCCAGTCCGGCTGGGTCACGTCCAGGTCGAACCGGCAGATCATCCGCTGCCGCGCGGCCGGGTCTGGCACCGAGTTGAAGATCGGGTCCTGGCCGAACAGCGGGTCGCCGGGAAAGTACATCTGGGTGATCAGCCGCTGGGTGAACGCGCGGCCGAACAGCGAGAAGTGGATGTGCGCTGGGCGCCAGGCGTTCAGGTGGTTGCGCCACGGATACGCGCCTGGCTTGATGGTGACGAACCGGTACCTGCCTGCCGAGTCGGTCAGGCACCGGCCGGCCCCGTCGAAGTTGGGGTCGAGCGGCGCCGGGTGGTTGTCCACGCCGTGCGCGTACCGGCCGGCCGCGTTCGCCTGCCAGATCTCGATCAGCGCGTCCGGCACCGCCCGGCCGTCGGAGTCGAGCACCCGGCCGGTCACGATGATCCGCTCGCCGAGCGGCTCGGCCGGGTGCCTGCGGGTCAGGTCGGCATCGGTGCCGGTGACCCGTTCCGCGCCGAGCAGCGGGCCGGTCACCTCGGTCAGCCGCTGCGGCAGCGGGACCGGTGCCAGCTTCGGCGCGCGCAGCAGGCTTGACCGGTACTCCGGGCTGTCCAGCGGCGGGTGCACCCCGACCGGTCTTTGATACGACGGCAGTGCCGCTGCGGTCATGCCTCGGTCCCTTCTGCGCTGGCCGCCTGCAGCGCGCGCAGCGCGGCAAGCTCTTCAGGCAACGGCGCGGGAATCTCCGCAAGCTCCGCTGATACCTGCAGGTCCCAGCCGGTTTGCCGTTGCACGTCGGAAACGAGGACCCCTGGGTACACGCCGGTCAGCACGAACTCGGCAGTATGCGGGCTCGGCTGGAGTACCCCGAGGTCAGTGATGATCTTCTGTGGCCCGGCCCCGCCCAGCCCGAGCCGCTGCCTGCTGCCTGGCCCGGCACCGAAGCCGACCGAGGTGATGAAGTCCACCGAGTCCACGAACGTGCGCTCACGCTGCCGCAGCACGATGATGACCTCGCGGCAGGACGCGGCGATCTCTGGCGCGCCGCCGGCGCCGGGCAGCCGCACCTTCGGCTGGTCATAGTCGGGCCCGATCACCGTGGTGTTGATGTTGCCGAACCTGTCCACCTGCGCGGCGCCCAGGAAGCCGACGTCGATCCGGCCCGGCTGCAGCCAGTAGTTGAAGATCTCCGGCACGCTCACCACCGCGTCCGCGGTCAGCGCCAGGATGCCGTCGCCGATGGACAGCGGCAGCGTGTCCGGCTTGGCGCCGATCGTGCCGGACTCGTAGATCAGCACCAGGTTCGGCGCGTGCCTGGCCCGTGCCAGGTTCGCCGCGGCGCTTGGCAGCCCGATGCCGACGAAGCAGGTCATGCCGTCGCGCAGCGCGCGTGCCGCGGTGACGGTCATCATCTCGTCGGCGGTGTATTCGGTCACCTGACTGCCCCCGGTCGCGCGCTGCTCACTTGGCGGGCTCCGCTCGGCGTTGCCCCGAGCACATGCTCGTCCAGCCACCGGCTGAACGTGGCACGGTCCCTGCTGATCTGGTCCCAGGCGAGGTAGAAGTCGTTGTCGCGGACCGAGTAGCCGAGCGCGTACGACGGGTGCGCACCGCCCTTGGCCTCGGCCACGTAGCTGATCGCCCAGCCCGGCAGCACGATCCCGCCTGGCCGTGGCTCGAGCGTGTCGACGATCTCCTCCACGGTCACCACCGAGCGCTGCGCGGCGAGCACAGCCTCTTTCTGCACGCCGGTGATCCCCCAGAGCTGGACGTTGCCCGCCAGGTCAGCCTGCTGCGCGTGAATGACCGCGACGTCCGGCCGCAGCGCGCTCACCGCGGTCAGCTTCTCCCCGGTGAACGGGCAGCTGATGTCGGCGATGCCGGCGCCGCGGCTGGCCAGCCCGGTGCCGCGGTAGCCGCGCAGCACCGCGAACGGCAGGCCGGATGCGCCGGCCACGTACCTGTTGGCCATCCCGGCGTGACTGTGCTCCTCCAGCTCGAGCGGCGCCGGCCAGGAGTTCTCCACCGCGTCCCTGAACCGGTGCAGCGAGCCCACGCCCGGGTTGCCGCCCCAGGAGAACACCAGCTTGCTGGCGCAGCCGGCGCCGATCATCTGGTCGTAGATGATGTCCGGCGTCATCCGCACCAGGATCAGCCGGCGGCGCCGCTGCCTGATCACCTCGTGCCCCGCGGCGTGCGGGATCAGGTGGGTGAATCCCTCCATCGCCACGGTGTCGCCGTCATTGACCGTGCGCTCGATGGCCTCGGCCAGTGACACGATCTCCGCCATGGCTGCTTGTCAGTCCTCTCCCATGCCTTTACCGAAACGATATCCAGAGCGACCGCAAAGTGCACACATGTGCGGAGAACGACTCTCGCACCCGCCGGCCGCCCGGCGGTGCCCGGTCAGTCGTGCCCGCCGCCAGCGTCCCTGAGCACCTGCTGCGCGGCCGCGAACGCCGAGTTCGCGGCGGGCACCCCGGCGTACACCGCCACCTGCAGCAATACCTCGGCGATCTGCTGCTCGGTGAGCCCGTTGCGCAGCGCCGCCCGCACGTGCATGGCCAGCTCCTGGTCACGGCCGAGCGCGGCCAGCATGGCCATCGTGATCATGCTGCGCTCCTGGCGGCTGAGGCCAGGCCTGGCCCAGATCTCGCCCCAGGCGTACCTGGTGATCAGCTCCTGGAACGGCCTGGTGAACTCGGTGGTGGCAGCCGCGGCCCGGTCCACGTGCTCGTCGCCGAGCACCTCGCGCCTGATCCGCATGCCGTCCGAGATGCCGTCGGTCACCTGGCCGCCCTCCTGTCGTGATCTGCCTGGGCCGGCCCGGCGCCGTCGTGCGCCCGCAGCGCTGCCGCGATGAAGTGCTGCGTCGCGCCGAGGTAACCGGCCGGATCGAGCGCCGCCTGCAGGTCCGCGGCGGTCAGCCCGGCCTGCGCGAGCGCCGCGCTGCACTCCCGGTCGGCCAGCATCGCGTCCGCCAGGTTGCCGCCGGTCGCGGCCGCCTGCCTGCTCGCCCTGGCCACCAGGTCGTGCGCGCGCAGCCTGCCGAGCGGGGCCGCGAGCAGCGCGCTGACGTGCTCGGCCAGCGGCAGCCCGCCCGCCGCGTCCAGGTTCGCGCGCATCCGCGCCGCGTCCACCCGCAGCCCGGCCAGCAGCTGCGCGGTCCAGGCGGCGGCAGACCCGGTGAGCCTCAGCATGTCCGCCATGGTCTCCCACTCCGCGTGCCAGGCCCCGGCAGCGCGCTGATGTTCCTGCTCGGCCGCGGCGAGCAGCGTGCCGAGCAGTCCTGGCAGCCGCCTGGTGCAGCCGAGCACCAGCACCGCCGCGACCGGATTGCGCTTGTGCGGCATCGCCGACGACCCGCCGGCGTCTGCGCTGCCCTCAGCTAGCTCGCCGACCTCAGACTGGGCGAGCAGCGTAACGTCCCTGGCGATCTTCCCGGCTGCCGCGCCGACGGCGGCCAGCGCGGCGGCAAGTTCCAGCACCCTGAGCCGCTCGGTATGCCAGGGCAGGCCGGCCGGCGCCAGCCCGGTCTCGGCAGCGAACAGCTCCGCCAGCCGCGGCCCCGCGCTGCCCAGGCTGGCCAGCGTGCCTGCGGCGCCGCCGAACTGGCAGGCAAGCCGCTCTTCGCGGACCGCGGCCAGCGTCCTGGCTGCCCGGTCGAGCCCGGCCAGCCAGTTGGCCGCGACCAGGCCGAAGGTCACCGGCACCGCCTGCTGCAGCAGGGTGCGGCCAGCCAGCACCGTCGCCGCGTGCTGCCTGGCCAGCGCCGCGGCAGCCGCCGTCGCGGCGGACAGGTCGGCCAGGATCTGGCCGGTCGCCGACGCTGCCATCAGCATCATCGCGGTGTCGATGATGTCCTGGCTGGTCGCGCCCGGATGCACGGCGGCCGCCGCTTCCGGCGGGACGGCGGCGGTGAGCGCGCGCACCAGGGCCGGCACCGGGTTGCCGGTGCTGGCTGCCTGGCTGGCGATCTGGGCCGCGTCGAACTGCCCGGCCCTGGCCGCGGCGGTGACCGCGGCGCCTGACCCGG
>JASHQL010000073.1 GCA_030039155.1 Streptosporangiaceae bacterium
CGGAGCGCGTGTCGATGCCGGACATCGACATCGACTTCGACGAGCGCCGGCGCGGCGATGTGATCAGGTACGTCACCGAGAAGTACGGCGACGACCGGGTGGCGCAGATCATCACCTACGGCACCATCAAGGCCAAGGCAGCGGTCAAGGACGCCTGCCGGGTGCTCGGTTTCCCTTACGCGCTCGGGGACCGGATCACCAAGGCGTTTCCGCCGGCCGTCCTCGGCAAGGACATTCCGCTTGCCGGGATCTTCGAGACCACGCACGAGCGGTACGGCGAGTCCGCCGAGCTGCGCGCGATGTACGAGGCGGAGCAGGAGGTCCGCCAGGTCATCGACACCGCCCGCGGCCTGGAAGGGCTGATCCGCCAGCCCGGCGTGCACGCGGCCGGCGTGATCATGAGCAGCGAGCCGCTGATGGAGCACATCCCGGTCTGGCGGCGGGACGCCGACGGGGCGGTCATCACCCAGTTCGACTACCCGGCGTGCGAGGACATCGGCCTGCTCAAGATGGACTTCCTCGGCCTGCGCAACCTCACGATCCTGGAGGACGCGGTGGCCGGGATCAGGGCCAACCGCGGCGACGAGGTGGACCTCGATCACCTGCCGCTTGACGACAAGCTCACCTACGAGCTGTTCGCGCGCGGCGACACGCTCGGGGTGTTCCAGATGGAAGGCGGCCCGATGCGGGCGCTGCTGCGGGCCATGCGCGCCGACAAGTTCGGCGACATCTCCGCGGTGAACGCGCTGTACCGGCCGGGCCCGATGGCCAGCGCGCCGGTCTACGCCGACCGCAAGACCGGCAGGGCGCCGGTGGTGCCGATCCACCCCGAGCTCGCCGAGCCGCTGCAGGACATCCTGGGCGAGAGCTACGGCCTGCTGGTGTACCAGGAAGACGTCATGTACGCGGCGCAGGCGCTGGCTGGCTACTCGCCGGGCAAGGCCGACCTGCTGCGCCGTGCCATGGGCAAGAAGAAGAAGGAGGTCCTGGACGCGGAGTACGAGCCGTTCAAGGCCGGCATGCAGGCGAACGGCTACTCCGACGCGGCCATCAAGACCATCTGGGACGTGATGGTCCCGTTCTCCGGCTACGCCTTCAACAAGGCGCACGCGGCCGGGTACGCGCTGGTCGCCTACTGGACCGCCTACCTCAAGGCGCATTACCCGGCCGAGTACATGGCGGCGCTGCTCACCTCGGTGGCCGGCGACAAGGACAAGTCGGCCCTGTACCTGAACGAGTGCCGCAGGATGGGCATCAGGGTGCTGCCGCCGGACGTGAACTACTCCATCGCCATGTTCGCGGCGGTGGGCACCGACATCAGGTTCGGCATGGCAGCGGTGCGCAACGTCGGCACCGCGGTGGTGGAGTCGATCATCGCCGCGCGCACCGCCAAGGGCGCGTTCACCGGCTTCTCCGATTTCCTCCGCAAGGTCCCGGTCAACGTCTGCAACAAGCGGGTCATCGAGTCGCTGATCAAGGCCGGCGCTTTCGACGCGTTCGATCATCCGCGCCGCGGTCTCATGCTGATCCACGAGCAGGCCATCGACGCGATCATCGACGTGAAGCGCAACGAGGCGATTGGCCAGGACTCGCTGTTCGGCGACGACGAGGAGACCGCCGCCACCTTCGACGTGCCGGTGCCCGACGGCGAGTGGGACAAGGCAACCCTGCTCGCCTTCGAGCGCGAGATGCTCGGGCTGTACGTGTCCGATCATCCGCTGCTCGGCATCGAGCACGTGCTGGCCGCGGCGACCGACTGCTCGCTGGCCCAGCTGATCGGCTCGGCCGAGGACGCCCCGGCCGGCGGCGCGAAGCAGGACCGCGCGGACGGGCAGCCGGTCACGGTCGGCGGCATCCTGTCCGGGGTGCAGCGCAAGGTGACCAGGCAGGGCAGCACCTGGGCGGCCGCGACCATCGAGGACCTTGAGGGCGCGATGGAGGTGCTGTTCTTCCCCGCCACCTATGCCCAGTGCATGAGCCTGGTGATCGACGACGCGGTGGTGCTCGTCAAGGGCAGGCTCGACCGGCGCGAGGAAGTGCCGAAGCTGGTGGCCATGGAGGTGACGGCGCCGGACATCACGCCCGCCGAACAGGGCCCTTTCGTGGTGGCGCTGCTCGAGGGCAGGTGCGTGCCACCGGTGGTCGAGCGGCTCAAGGAGGTGCTCAGCTCGCATCCCGGCCCGACCGAGGTGCACCTGCGGCTGATCACCGGAGACCGGGCTAAGGTGCTGCGGCTCGACGACAAGCTCAGGGTGCGGCGGTCGCCCGCGCTGCTGGCGGACCTCAAGCAACTGCTCGGCCCGGCCTGCGTCAGCTAGGCCGCATTTGGGTACATGAGTCTCTGGTGAGCCGGGAAGCCTGGTCGGCACCCCGAGGGGGTTCCAGGGGGTCGTCCCCCAAGGGCAGTGGTGACGAGGCGGAGGAGGCGCACCGATGCGCGATGGCATTGACCGGGGGCGGCGATCGTGATCCGCGGGCTGCTGCGGGGTTCTGAGTGGCGACGCGACGTGCTGCGCACCAACCTGTGGCTGGTGCCGGTCGTCGAGGTCGTGATCGCGGCCGCGTTGTTCGTGTGCACGTATGCGCTGGACAAGGCCACCTACGACGACGTGTTCAAGGTGCCGGGCTGGGCGATCAGTGGCTCGCCCGACGTGGCCAGGCAGATCCTGACCGCGATCGCGGCGGCCATCATCACGGTCGTCGGCGTGGTCTTCTCCATCGTGATCGTCGCGCTGACGCTGACCTCGACCCAGTTCGGGCCGCGGATGCTGCGCACCTTCATCCGCGACCGCGGCACCCAGCTGACCCTTGGCACGTTCGTGGGCACCTTCGTGTACGCCGTGCTCACCCTCGGCTCGGTAGGCCAGGGTGATCACGGCGACTTCGTGCCGCACATCAGCGTCACCACGACGATCGCGCTGATGCTCGTCGACCTCGCCGTGCTGATCTACTTCCTGCACCACATCGCGGTGCAGATCCAGTTGCCGCAGGTGATCGCCGGCATCGCCGGCGACCTGCAGGAGGCAATCGAGCTGCAGGCGGGCGATGGCCGGTCGCAGGAGGCCCCGCCTGCCGGGCTGCTCGCCCGGCTGGATGCCCAGGCAGGCCAGGTGGCCGCGCCGCGCAGCGGCTACCTGCAATTCATCCAGCACGAGACGCTGGTCAGGATCGCCACCGAGGTGGACGCGGTCATCCACCTGCGGTACCGGCCCGGCCACTTCATCGTGCAGGGCCAGGACTACGCCAGGGTCTGGCCGGCCGCCGCCGCCGACGGGGTGGCCCGCGAACTGGCCAGGGCGCACGTCACCGGCCCGTACCGGACGCTCGCCCAGGACGTCTCGTTCGGCCTCGACCAGCTGGTGGAGATCTGCATCCGGGCGCTGTCCGCCGCGGTGAACGACACCTTTACCGCGCTGACCTGCATCGACTGGATCGGCGACAGCCTGGTCAAGGTCACCGGCAGGTGGCAGCCGACCAGGGTGTACCGGGACGCAGGCGGCGAGATCCGGGTGATCACCACCGAGGTCAGCTACGAGCGGCTGGTCCAGCGGTCGTTCGAGAAGGTGCGCCAGTCCGGCGAGGGCATGCCGGCCGTGCTGATCCGGCAGCTGAACGCGCTGCAGAAGATCATGGAGCGGGCGACCTCGGCCAAGGACCAGCAGCTGCTGCTGGACCAGGCCGCGATGATCGAGCGGCTGAGTGCCAGGTCAGTTGGCGAGCCATCGGACCGCGCCGACATCACCGAGGCCTACCAGGCGGTGCTCGACGCCCAGCGGCTCGCCGCTGGCCTGCCCTGACTGGGCTACGCGTCCCTGCCTAACTGGGCTACGCGTCGCGGGTCTTCAGCAGCACGCAGGCGATCGCGATCAGTACCGCGGTCCACAGGCAGAACACCCCGAAGCCCTGCCACGCGGTCAGCAGCGTGGTGCCGGGCACCGTCCTGGTCAGCTCGCGGCCGGCCACCGTCGGCAGGTAGGCGTGAATATGCGCGCCCCAGCTTTCCGGCAGCAGGCTGGACAGCGGCTCGAGCACGATGATGAAGGCCAGCACGATCGCGATGGCACCCGCCGTGTGCCGCACGATGCTGCCGATGGCCATCGCGAACAGGCCGAGCACCGTCAGGTACAGGCCGGTCCCGACCACCGCGCGGGTGACGCCAGGGTCGCTGAGCGAGACCGGCGCGTGCACGTGCAGCACGGCGGAGCCGATGAAGAACGACAAGAACGCGACGAGCTCGCCGAGCACCAGGATGATCGCGCCGAACACGACGGCCTTGGCCGCCAGCATCGGCAGCCGGCGCGGCACCGCCAGCAGCGAGGCGCGGATGACGCCGGTGGAGTACTCGGTCGACATGATCATCACACCAAGCACGCAGATCGCGAGCTGGCCGAAGTTCACCCCTGAGGCCAGGATGACGCCGACCGGGTCCGCGATGATGCCGAACTGCCTGCCCCTCGGCAGCCGGGTCCACAGGTGCGAGTCCAGCGCGGTCAGCAGGTAGGTGAGGCCGACGGTCAGCACCACGAACACGATCAATGACCAGACCGTCGACCGGACCGACTTGATCTTGGTCCACTCCGACTGCAGGAGGCGGCCGTACCGCAACGGCGCCAGGCCCGGCCTGGTCGCCGGTGGCCCGGCCTGGACCGGTGAAGCTGCCGTCATGGTGCCTGCTCCCTTGCCGCTACGGTCACCGCGGTACCGCCCGTGGCAGGCAAGCTGCCCTGGCCGAACTCCAGGCTGCCCGCGGTCATCTCAAGGAACGCGTCTTCCAGCGTCGCCAGCATCGGGGTCAGCTCGTGCAGCACCAGGCCGGCCGACGCGGCAAGCTCGCCGATCCTGGCCGCGGGCAACCCGGTGACGGTGAGCAGCTGGGCCTGGCCTGGCTGGCCGCCGTTATCGGCGGGCACCGCCTTGCCGCCCTCGGCCGTCACCAGCTCGGTGAGCCGTGCTGGGTCCGGCGTCCTGACCCTGACCGACTGGCCCGAGTTCCTGGCGATGATGTCCTCGGTGCTCGCCTCCGCGATCAGCCTGCCCCGGCCGATCACGATGAGATGGTCGGCGGTCACCGCCATCTCGTTCATCAGGTGGCTGGATACGAAGATCGTGCGGCCCTCGCTGGCCAGGTACTTCATCAGGTGCCTGATCCAGGCGACGCCCTCGGGGTCGAGCCCGTTCACCGGCTCGTCGAGCAGCAGCACCTTCGGGTCGCCGAGCATCGCGGCGGCGATGCCGAGGCGCTGGCTCATGCCGAGC
>JASHQL010000074.1 GCA_030039155.1 Streptosporangiaceae bacterium
GCCCCGCCGGTCAGCGCGCCGGCTGCCGCGCTTTGCCGCAGGCAATCGCCGATGAGGGCGTCCGGGTCATCCCGCCTGCGGGTGCGCCAGGCGGCCGCCGCGCCCGCCGCGGCGGGCGCGGCGAGCACTCCGGCGGCGACAAGTAGCGTCAGCCAGGGGCTGTCCGTCCGGGTCACCGCGTACCAGGCGAGGCCGGCGGCGGCGCCGGCGCCCGCGCCGGACGCCAGGGTAGCCGGGGTGATCCTCGAACCGCGTGCCGTCATCGCGAAGATCCCGGCCGCGTAGATGGTGACCAGCTCGTCCGTGCCCGCGGCGAACAGCAAGATCAGCGCAGCGATGCCAACGCCGAGAGTGAGCACCGCCTTCACCTCGCCTCGGCCCGTGCGTCCCGGACCACCAAGCCACAGCCGCGCCGCGACCACGAGGATGACCGTCAGCGACGCGGTAATCGCCCCCGTCAGCGGCCCGCCGGCCGCGAGGTCCTCGCCGAGGGTCTGCGCCAGGCGGGCCAGGATCAGCACCAGGAGGCAGATCGCCGCGCAGCCGGCCACCCGTACCAGCCGCGCGGCCGGGCTGCCGCTGGCCGGGCCGAAAGCACCGCGCCGCCGGGCGGCCCACGGCAGCGCGGCCAGCACCGCGACTGTCGTGATCGCCAGCGACCTGACGTCCCCCGCGGTGTCCGGATCGAGGTAGATCCCGGTGCCCAACGTGACGGTGGGCGCCGAAACGGACCGGAAGCCCGCAGCGACCGGGGCGCCGCGCCAGACAAGCGATACCATCTCGGACGCGCCCGCCACGATCGCCGCCACGCCCAGCCAGTATCCGATCCGGCGCACCAGGCCGGCCTGCCTGGTGATGGTCCACAACCCGCCAGCGAGCCAGGAAAGCCGCTGCCGGGGCGGCACCTCGCGGGCCTCGGCCCATACCGCCTCCGCCCACTCGCGCCGCTCGGCCGGCACGAACCGGACCGAGCATCGCGCCAGGCCGGTGATCGCCCGGTCCAGCCTGCCCGTCACGTCCCCTCCGGCGCGATCTGGCCGGCGGCCCGCCCCGGTTTTCCGGCGGTCCGCGCGGAGGCCGACGCCTCAGCGACGGCCAGGCCGCCCTGGGCGAGCCCATCGCTGCTCAGCCGGTAGCGGTGCCGGCGGGGGCGGCCTGCTGGCTGCTCGTCCTCCCAGCGCGCTTCGAGCCACCCGCGGTCCGCCAGGCGGATCAAGATCGGGTAGAGCGTGCCCGACTTGAGGCCCGTCTCCCGCGCGAGGTCGTACCCGTGCCGCCACGTCAGCGGTTCGGCGCACAGCACCGCCAGGACCGACAACGCCTGCGGGGAGAGCTTACGATCGCGAACCACAGACAAAATCTATCTAGATAGAGATAACAAGTAAACCCCGTACCCATTCGCTCGGCGATGGCTGCTTATGCACACCGCAACGCACTACTAGAAGCCGCCGAGCACGCGCTGGGGCGGGGGCGGTGACTGGCGACCCGCCGCACCGGGCAGCTCCCTGTGCTGGAACTGCGGCACCGCCGCCGCGCCCCGTGCGAGGACCGGATCCGCAACGCCAAGGACACCGGACTGCGGAACCTGCCACTGCACCTATACGGCCAGAACCAGATCTGGTGCGAGATCGTCGCGCTGGCCTGCGAACTACTGGCCTGGACGGCGATGCTCGCCCTCACCGGGCCTGCCCGCCGCTGGGAACCGCACAAGCTGCGGCTGCGGCTGTTCTCCGCCGCCGGGCGGATCGTCCGCGGCAGCCGGCGGCTGCGCATCCGCCTGGCCGCACGCTGGCCATGGACCCCCGACATCACCGCCGCCATCAGCCGCCTGCAGGCGCTGGCACCCGGCTGACCCCGCTCTGCCGTCCCCGCGACCAGGACGGAGAAACAACCGGGCCCCGTGGAACCCCCGCCAACCCGGCGCGACAGCCGGGCCACCAGCCACTGCGGAACACTGATAAGCGATGATCACCCGCAGGCACAAGCCACCCAGCCAAGATCACGAAACATCGAGGCTAGGTTTCGCTTGTCTGTCTCATGCCAAGGCGTGGCCCGCCGGTGCACGATCCGATTTGATTCGTCCTGTTGGCGCTAGGCACAGGCATCGAGTACGCCAGGCTATCGGGCAGCTCTGGCTTGAGTCTGATCTGGCTCAATGCCGGATATCGAGCGAGATTCGTCGATCCTCGACGCTCGTCTGCTAGGTCGGATTGCCATTGCAATCCGTCGAAGCCCGCCAGGCTGGTTCGTCTCCGGCTCGACGGCTAGCCTTCGCGCCAGGTCTATGATCGCTGTCGTCGATGGTACGTCGGTCCAGTCCGCTTTCGACGGCTCGTTCAGCGACTCGGTGATCCAGTGCACTAACGCACTCAGGTCTGTCTCGATGACTTCGCGGTGTTCGGCATCGGCAAGCAGGATAAGAAGGCTGGCGGCGGCAAGTTGGATCTGGCTAACAATCGCCGCCGCGTCCTCGGGGTTGGCCGTGATCGTGGGAATGGTACGGAAGTCGGGACGCGCCGCAAGATACTGGCTAAAGGCCTCCAAAAACTGCGCCCGAATTCGCTGATCGCGGTTGCGGTTCCACTTCCTTTCGTCCGCCCGCACGTCCCACCGGTGCCGGAGCGTGGCAGCGCCAAAACCAGTGATCAACGCTCCGAGGATCGCAGCCAAGACAGTAGCAACCGGCCCTGTCAACATAAACCCGTTCGCAGCCATCGGAACGGCGGTCACGTCAGAGTTCCGGATCGGTGTCAGCTGACGGAACGCTGGCCTGTCGCTCCCGCAGCTCGTATTGCAAGGCAGTCATATCGCTGACAAGCGCAGCCAGATCCGCGTTGGCTCCCTGTTCGACCAGCAGCGGCCAGGCCGCGTGGAAGAAGCCGTTAGCCAAGTCCAATGAGCCTTCCTTGGCTGCGACGTGGCCAAGAGACGCATATGTCCGGCCCTCCCAAAGCGTGTCGCCCGCTGCCTTGAATCTCTTCAACGCTTCGTCGAAACAGTCGCGAGCTTCTCCGAGTGAATCGAGGTCAAGGTGAACTGCACCGAGGCTGTGCAGGACCTCTCCCTGCCAGTACACGTCGCGTGATTGGACCTGCGACTCCTGACAACGTCGCAACAGTCTCATGGCGCCCTGATAGTCGCGACCCTTGCGCAAAGCCTCCCCGAGGCTGCGCTGGGTCAACAATAGCCAGTGCGTGTCGCCAAACCTCTCAAACACCTTCAGGCACGCCTGAAGGAGGCCTCCGGGTTCGTCCAGGTCACTGTCGAGATAGATATCGGCGAGGCTGAGCTTGGTTGCTGCGATCCAGCGTTCATCGTGCTGTTCCTCGAGGATTCTGATCGCCTGGAGACACAGTTGCTCCGCTTCCTCGAACTC
>JASHQL010000075.1 GCA_030039155.1 Streptosporangiaceae bacterium
TGCCGAGGCGGCGGCGGCCGGGTCGGCGCGCACCGCGGTGCCGCGGTCGGCGCGCACGTTCGGCGCCAGCTGGCGCGCCGAGTTGCGCAGCCTCGACGGTCAGCCCGCCGAGGTCAGGATCGACTGGCTGACCAGGTTCGCGGCCGAGATCACCAAGGTGCTCGGCAGGCTCGCCGCTGACGGGCTCGACGAGGCGCTGGTCAGGCAGCTCCGGGAGGTTGCCGCCGAGCTGGCAAGCCCGCCGCCAGATGCGGCCGCGCTGCAGTTGCTGTGGCTGCGCGCCGGTGACGTGCTTGACGCGCTTGCCGGTGAGCCTGACGAGCCAGGCCGGGCGGCCGGCGCCTTCTGGCGCCGGCGGCCCTAGCGGTCAGCCGCCGCGGCACCCTGGATCCTGGCGATCTCGACGACGACCGCATGCTCGGCCGCCGCCGCGGTGAGGCCGAGCCCGGCGATGGCCCTGGCAGTCTCGTCGTCGGCGGTCAGCACGCCGAGCAGCAGGTGCTCGGTGCCGATGTAGTTGTGGCCGAGCTTCAGCGCGCTGCGCAGCGCCAGCTTCAGGGTGCCTTTGCCGGCCGCCGCGAACACCGGCGCGTCCGACCCCTCCCTGAGCGCTGCCGCGTCGATATCGGCCACCGACTCCGCCGGGCCGGCGCCGACCGCCTCGGCCAGTGCGGCTGCGTCGATCCCGGCAGCCGCCAGGACCATCGCGCCGATGCCTGCCGGGTCGATCATCAGCCCGGCCGCGATGTGCGGCGGGCCGACCGGTGTTCCTGCGCTGCCCGCCAGCCGGCCGGCGGCGCCCAGGCAGTTCCTCGCCCGCGGGGTGAACCTGGTGAAGGCGTCGCTCGGCATGAAGCGCTGCTGCGCCGCCTGCTTCGACACGCCCATGCTGGCGCCGATCTGGCTCCACGACGCGCCCGACCGCCTGGCCTGATCGACGAAATGCCCGATGAGCGCGTCGGCCTGCTCGCTGATCTGGGCCGACACGCCCATCGCGTCGGCGAGATGGTCAAGCGGGCCGCCGTCTGGCTGCTGAGCCTTCACGAATGCGATGAGCTGATCGAGTGAGATAGCTGACTCCGGCATGCGTCAACTGTAGGTTGACGCATGCTCGAACGTCAACTGTTAGTTGACGATGGGTCGCTCAGGTCCATCACGAAGACGCCGACGTCGCTGGCCGGCAGCCTGCTGAATCCGACGTGCCGGTAGAACCCCATGGCCCTGGGGTTCCCCAGGCTGACATGCAGGTGCAGGCCGCGCGAGCCTTGTTCGCGCAGCGCCGCGGCCAGGGTCTTGATCAATTCCCGGCCCATGCCGCGGTCCTGCATCCGCGGCAGCAGGTTGATGTGCAGGTGCGACGGGTAGCGGTCGGTCAGCTCGGCCGGCGTCAGCCAGGGGTGGTGGATGTCCTGCACCGCGAGCCTGACGACTCGCGGCAGCGCCGCAGCCTGGTCAGGCGCGGGCTCCGGATACCTGACCCGGAGGGCCGGCCACCATTCCCGCTCAAGCCGCCGGTCGAACGCCTGCGTGTCAAGCGCGCCGACGATGTAGCCGCAGACGCCAGATTCGTCCTCGGCCACGAACGCGAGCGACGGCTCGAGCACGGCGTACGGGACCGCGAAGACGTCGCCGACCAGGCGCGGCTCGGTGAACAAGGCAGTCGCGTCCTGTCCGTCGTCGGCCGTCTGCAGGCAGATGCGGTACATGTCCTCGAGGTCGGCGGGCTGATAGTGGCGGATCCTGGCTGCCTGCTGGTGATCCACTGGGCTCCCTCCGGTTGCCCGCAATGATCGCTGGTTGCTGTTCTACCGCATCGGTCCCGATGTCCCAGGTGGCAGGGAACGACCGAACGGGGCGTAATCCGGATCAATCAGGTAGCAGCCGCCCGGCCAGCCTGGTAAGCACGCAGCTATGAGCGTGACCTCAGGCATCGGCGGCGGTGCGGCCGGACCCTGGTACCGGGTGCTGGCCGTCAGCGAGAGCTGCTTTGGCGGGACGCCGGATCGCGACTATGCGGCGGTGCTGCCCACGGTGCTGAACGCAGCCAGGCAACGGCGGCCGTTCATCGCGGGCTGGCTGTCTCGCGGCGGCGGCGCCCCGCTTGAGCTGATCACCAACGCGGGTCCGCTGCCGGCCCCGACGCCACTGGTCAGGTCCACGGCCAGGAACGCCGGGGACGACGCGGCCGACGGCGAGCCGCAGCCTGCGGCGACGGCGGCCGGGCAGCCGACGACAGCGGCACCGGCTGCCGAGGAACTGCTGTTTCCCTGGGGCGGCCGCGGCGTGCCGGTGACCGGGAACCTGCTTGCTGACCTGGACGAGCTGGTCTGGGCGCCGTGTCCGGGCCGCCAGGTGTACCAGCCAGCCGAGTCCGCCGATGCCGGCAGGCCGGCCGCCGGCGGGTCGCCTGGCCTGTTCGAGTCCGCGCTGCAGACGCTGATGAGCCGGCCGTTCGGCTGGCTGGTGGTCGCAGATCCGACCGACCTGCTTGACGCCGAGACCGCGGAGCTGCGCACCCAGCTCAACGTGCTGTCGCAGTATCACGAGGAGCGGGCCAGGTTCGAGGCGGACCGGGCGCAGCGCCGCCTGGCCGAGCTGGATGCGTACCGCGAGGCTGGCCTGTGGCACGTGCGGGTGCTGGTCGGCGCTGCCACCGAGCCAGAACTCAGCCTGGTCGCGCCGGTGCTGGTGGGCGCGATCGACCTGCGTGCGCACCCGTACCGGCTGCGCAGTGCGGACGGCGCGTATGAGTTCGCGGACGCGCTCGCCGCGAAGGTGGCCGAGCCCGCCGACGGAGCCCAGGTCCCGTTCGCGGTGACCGCGGGCGCGCTGGCCGCGCTCACCGCGCTGCCGCGGGCCGAGGTGCCGGGCGTCCGGGTGATCGAGCCAGGCAACTTCGACGTGACCAGCGAGGTAGCCGGCCAGCGGTCCATCGGCCTTGGCGTGATCCTGGACGGCCAGGACCGGGAGGTCGGTCAGTTCCTGGTGCCGCTGGCCACGCTGAACCGGCACGCGTTCGTCACCGGCGCGACCGGCGCCGGCAAGTCGCAGACCGTCATGCACATGCTCGAGCAGCTCACCAAGGCGGGCGTGAGCTGGCTGGCGATCGAGCCGGTCAAATCCGAGTACGCGGCGCTGGCGGCACGGCTGCGCGGGACGGCCGAGGTGACCGTGCTGAACCCGGCCGACCCGGCGTCGGTGCCGATGTCGGTGAACCCGCTCGCGCCGGAGCCTGGCTATCCGGTACAGGCGCACATCGACATGGTGCGCGCGCTGTTCCTTGCCGCGTTCGACGCCCGCGAGCCGTTCCCGCAGATCATGTCGCAGGCGCTGCAGCTGGCCTACACCGAGTGCGGCTGGGATCCGCTGACCGGCTCCGGCCAGCCGGGGCTGACCGTGCCGCCCGCGGTGCCCACGCTGGCCAGGCTGCAGGCCGCCGCGCTGAGCGTGATCGAGGACGTCGGCTACGGCCGCGAGCTGCAGGCGGACATGCGCGGCTTCGTCGATGTCAGGCTGCGGTCGCTGCGCACCGGCTCGGCCGGCCGGTTCTTCGAGGGCGGCCACCCCGCGGACATCGGCGAGCTGCTGCGGCGCAACGCGGTGCTGGCGATCGAGGACGTGGCGAACGACGAGGACAAGGCGTTCCTGATCGGCACGCTGATCATCAGGATCGTCGAGCACCTGCGGCTGCGCGCCAGGACCGAGCCGGGCGGCCAGCTCCGGCATGTGATCGTGATCGAGGAGGCGCACCGGCTGCTGCGCGCCAGCAGGGAAGGGGCGAGCGCGCACGCGGTCGAGCTGTTCGCCAGCATGCTCGCCGAGATCCGCGCCTACGGCGTCGGCATCGTGGTGGCCGAGCAGATCCCGGCCAAGCTGGTACCCGACGTGGTGAAGAACACCGCGCTCAAGGTGCTGCACCGGCTGCCGGCCAGCGACGACCGGCAGGTGGTCGGCGCCGCGATGAACCTGGACCAGGGCCAGTCCAGGCAGGTGGTGTCGCTCACGCCGGGGGTGGCGGCGGTGTTCGCCGACGGCATGGACCGGCCGGTGCGGCTGCGGGTGCCTTACGCGGCTGCCGCCGAGCCTGCCGATGCGCAGCAGCCGGAGCTGGATCCGCCGGTGGCCGGCCGCCGGTCGGCCGCCTGCGGGCAGGCGTGCACCGGCGGCCAGCCGTGCACGCTGCTGGAGATCAGGGAGGCCGACCTGCTGGCCGCTGACCCGGCCGAGGCCTGGCTCAGGGTCTGGTCGGAGGCGCTGGTGCTCGCGCACCTGACCAACCGGCAGCTGCCGCGGGTGCCGGTGCCGCTGCGGCAGCGCTGGGCGCAGCTCGACGACCGGCTGCGCGAGTGCGCGTTCGCCACCGCGCTCGACCGACCGGTGCAGGGCCGGGCGCTGGCGGTCAGGCCGTACTTCGACCCAGGCCGGCTGGCCGCCGAATGCGCGGCGACCGGGCGGCGGCTGCTCGGCGGCGGCAAGGGCGCCGGCACGCTGGCCAGCACCGAGTGGGTGATCCCGCAGCTGCAGTGGCTGCACGAGCTGGAGCGCGCCTGCCCGCTCGGCAGCCCGCCGCCTGACCCGTTCGCTGCCGCGCCGCAGCTGGTGTTCGCGATTCCCGGCCTTGCCGACCGGCCGGACGTGACCATCGGTCAGCGGATCACCGCGCTGCGCCGCCATCCGACCTCGATGGAGCTGGCCCGCAACCGGCTGCCGGCCTGGACGGTGCTGCTCGGCGAGGACGACCAGCGCGGCTTCATCGAGGACCTGGAGAGCGTGGCGATCGGCGTCAGTCATCGCGGCCAGCTGCGCAGGGCGGCGGGCGAGATGGGCATCGCCGGCTGGCTCGAGGTGGTGCTGTCCTGGCCGCGCAGGTTCATCGTCGGCTACCAGGAGAACGCCCGGGCGGCGCAGGACGGCCTGGTCACCGTGGTCCAGGCGGTTGCGCCCGCGGTAGCCGTCGGCAGCAACTGACGGCACGCCGGGCCGGCCGGATAGCCTTGGCGGCCATGAGCAAGCTTCCGCTGCGCGCGCGACTTGCGACCTCGATCGGCGGGGCGGCAGGGACGGTGTCGCGGCTGACCGGCCGGGGTGACGGCTCGGTCATCGGCGGGGTGCTCGGCCTGCGGGTGGAGCCAGACCTGGTCCGGCTGCTCGCGGCGGGCCGGCAGGTGGTCCTGGTCAGCGGCACCAACGGGAAGACGACCACGACCAGGCTGGTGACCGCGGCGCTCGGCGCGCTCGGCCAGGACGTGGCCACCAACGCCTACGGCGCGAACATGGAGGCCGGGCTGGCCTCGGCACTCGGCCGGGCGCAGAACGCACCGTACGCGGCGCTTGAGGTGGACGAGCGGTTCCTGCCCGCCATGATCAAGGCCACCAACCCGAAGGCGGTGCTGCTGCTCAACCTGAGCCGCGACCAGATGGACCGGGCGGCCGAGATCTGGCTGACCGCGCGGCGCTGGCGGGCGGCGGTGGCCGACGCGCCCGACTGCATGGTGGTGGCCAACGCCGACGACCCGCTGATCGCCTGGGCGGCGACGGCGGCGGCGCAGGTGACCTGGGTGGCGGCCGGGCAGCGCTGGCACGAGGACTCCTGGTGCTGCCCGGAGTGCGGCTCGCACCTGCAGCGCGACGATCTCGGCTGGCGGTGCGGCGAGTGCCGGTTCGCCAGGCCGCGGGCCAGCTGGGTGCTCGACGGTGACTGCGTGATCGACGAAGCCGGCCGGGTGCGGGAACTCGGGCTCGCGCTGCCTGGCCGGGCCAACCGGTCCAACGCGGTGATGGCACTTGCCGTGGCGAGCCATTTCGGCGCCGACGCCGAGCTGGCGCTGGCCAGGCTGCGGCAGGTTACCTCGGTGGCCGGCCGGTACACCCAGGTGCAGCGCGGCGGCCGGACGCTGCGGCTGCTGCTCGCCAAGAACCCGGCGGGCTGGCTTGAGGCGTTCGACGTGCTCGGGCCGCCGCCCGGGCCGGTGCTGCTCTCGGTCAACGCGCAGGGCCCAGACGGCAGGGACACCTCGTGGCTGTGGGACGTTGACTACCGGGTGCTGCACGGCCGGCCGGTGCTGGTGGCGGGCGAGCGCAGGCTCGATCTCGCGGTCAGGCTGGAGGCCGACCAGGTGCCGTTTCAGCTTGCCGACGGCCTCGACCATGCGATCGGCCTCGCGCCGCCAGGCGACCTGGACGTGATCGCGAACTACACGGCATTCCAGCAGATCCGCGCGACGACCGGCAGGTCACAGTGAGCAAGCACGGCAGCCAGAACGGGCAAGGCAGCACCGGCCGCGAGCCCGCGGCCGGCCGTACCCACGTGCCGCGGCACGCCTCGCCCGGCCAGCCTGGCGAGGCCGAGCCGCCGGTCGCCGCGGGACGCGCCAGGCAGGACCCGCTGCGGATCGTCTGGGTCTACCCGGACCTGCTGAGCACCTACGGCGACCGCGGCAACCTGCTCGTGCTGGTCCGCAGGGCCATGCTGCGCGGCCTGCCGGTCGAGCCGGTCGAGGTGAACTCCGATCAGCCGGTGCCGCGGCAGGGCGACATCTATCTGCTCGGCGGCGGCGAGGACCTGCCGCAGATCCTGGCAGCGCGGCGGCTGCGCGCCGACGGCGGGCTGGCCGCCGCTGCTTCGGCCGGCGCGGCAGTGCTTGCCGTGTGCGCTGGCTACCAGCTGGTCGGCAGCAGGTTCGGCGGCGTGGAGGGCGAGCCGGTTGACGGCCTTGACATCCTCGACGTGCGCAGCGGCCGCGGCGAGCGGCGCGGAGTCGGCGAGATCCTGGCTGACGTCGACCCGGCGCTCGGCCTGCCGAGGCTGACCGGATTCGAGAACCACCAGGGTGTGACCACCATCGGCGCTGCCGCCAGGCCGCTGGCCAGGGTCACACTCGGCGTCGGCAACGGCGATGGCACCGAGGGCGCCTACGCGGGCCGGGTGCTCGGCACCTACCTGCACGGCCCGGTGCTCGCCCGCAACCCCGGCCTGGCTGACCTGCTGCTCGGCTGGGCGGCAGGGCCGCTGCCGCCGCTCGACCCCGCGGCCGAGGAGTGGGCGCGCAGGCTGCGCGACGAGCGGCTTGCCGCGGTGTCCGGCTGAGCGCAGCGGCCGGCTAATAGCTGGCCGCGGCGAGCATCCGCTGGTAGAGCCCGCCAGACCGGCTTAGCTGCTGGTGGCTGCCGCGCTCGGCGACCAGGCCGTGGTCGAGCACCACGATCTCGTCGACCTGATCGAGGCCGGCCAGGTCGTGGGTGATCAGCAGCGTGCTCCGGCCGCTGGTGATGGCCAGCAGGTCAGCGGCCAGCTCGCTGCGGGTCACCGGGTCAAGGTGCGCCGTCGGCTCGTCCAGGATGAGCACCGCAGGATCGGCCAGCAGGGCACGGGCAAGCGCGAGCCGCTGACGCTGGCCGCCGGACAGCCTGGCCCCGTGCCTGCCCACCGGGGTCTGCCAGCCAAGCGGCAGCGAGCCGATCCAGCCGGCCAGCCGGACCTGGCCGGCCACTGCCTCGAGTTCGGCGTCGGTCGCGGCCGGCCGGCCGATCAGCAGGTTGGCCCTGATCGTGCTGTCGAAGATGTGCGCATCCTGGGTCAGCCCGCAGACGACGCCGCGCACGTCGTCGCCGCTGAACCCGGCCAGGTCCTGACCGTTCAGCAGCGCGGTGCCGCCGCACAGGCCGGTGAACCTGAGCAGCACGGCCGCGACGGTGGACTTGCCTGCCCCAGCCGGACCGACAAGCGCGACCCGGCGGCCGGGCTCGAGCAGCAGGTCGATGCCGCGGAGCGCGAGCGGCCCGGCCTGTCGGTAGCGGACCTGGGCGGCCTTCAGCTCGACCCGGACGGGCGCGGCCGGCCGGCCGGCCGGGCTGGCCGGCTCGGCGACCGGGTCAGCTGCGTCGAGCACCGCGGTGATCCGGCCGGCCGAGGTCGCGGACTGGCCAAGCTGGATGGCGGCCGCCGGCAGGCCGCTGACCGTGTCGAAGGTCGCCAGCGCGATCAGCGTGACCACCGCGAGCGTCACCCTGCCAAGCTCGCCCACGCTGGTCGCGGCCACGCCGACGGTGAGCACGGACCACATGGTCAGCCCGGCGACCAGCGCGCTCAGCCCGGTGCCAAGCCCGGCCGCGGCTGCGGCGCGGCTGGCCAGCCTGGTGAGCCGGCGATCCGCGTCGGTCACCTGAGCTGCCGCCTGCTCGGCCGCGCCGCAGGCACGCAGCTCGGCGGCTCCGGCCAGCGCGTCGGCCAACCTGTCGGCAAGCTCGCCGCGGGCCTGCGCGGTGCTCGCCGACGCCCAGCTGGCCGCCCGCGCGGAGATCCATGGCACCGCGATCCCCGCGGTGACCAGGCCGGCGGCCAGCAGCAGCGCCGCTGTCGGCAGGATCGCCAGCGCGGCGAGCACCGCGCCCGCGCCGACCAGCAGCGCGGTCAGCGGCGGTGCCAGGCCGCGCAGGAACAGGTCCTGGGTGGCGTCCACATCGGACACCAGCCTGGCCAGCAGGTCCCCAGACCGGTACCCGGCGAGCCCGGCCGGCGCCAGCCGCTCGAGCCGCCGGTAGATCGCCACCCGGATGTCGGCAAGTACCCGGAATGCCACGTCATGGCTGCCGAGCCGGTCCAGGTACCGGAGCAGGGCGCGGCCGATGCTGAGCCCGCGCACCGCGGTGACCGCCACCGAGATGGCCACGATGCCTGGCCGCTGTGACGCCCTGGCCAGCAGGAAGCCGGAGGTGGCCAGCAGCGCCACCGCGCACGCCGCCGACCCCACGCCGCACAGCACCGCCGCAGCGAGCCTGCCGCGCAGCGGCCTGGCCAGCGCCAGCAGCCGGAGCAGCGGCGGCCGCCCGCGATCGGGTGCCGGGTCAGCGCCCGCCGTCGCCACCGGGTCAGGCCGTCCCCGTCGGCTGGCGGGCCAGCCCGCCAGGCGGCGGCCCGATGGCGGTGCCGATCCGGCCGCCGGCCAGCGTCAGCTCGGTGCCGAGAGCTGCGATCCCGGCGCGCTGGTGGGTGACGTAGATGACCGTCTTGTCCGCGGCCACCGCGCGCACGGACTCGCGCACCAGGCAGGCGCTGACCTGGTCGAGATGCGCGGTCGGCTCGTCGAGCAGCAGGACCGCGGCATCCCGCAGGAAGGCCCTGGCCAGCGCGAGCTGCTGACGCTGGCCGGCGGACAGGCTGAGGCCGCGCTCGCCGGTGCTGGTGTCGTAGCCGTCGGGCAGCGCGCTGATGAACTCATCGGCCCCGGCCAGCCGGGCCGCGGCCCTGACCTGTGCCCGGCTGGCGGCCGGCCGGCCGACCGCGATGTTGCCAGCGACCGTGGTCGCGAACAGGTGCGGATGCTGCGGTACCCAGGCGAGCTGCGCCAGCCACGGCCCGATGTCCAGGTCGGCGAGCGCCAGGCCGGCGATCTCGATCCGACCGCCGGTCGGCGCCGCGGACCTGAGCAGCAGCGCCAGCAGCGATGACTTGCCCGCCCCGGTCGGGCCGGTCAGCACCAGGTGCTCGCCCGGCCTGACCTGCAGGCTGACGCCTGCCAGCGCCGGCTCGGCCCGGCCCGGATAGGCCAGCGTGACGTCGGTCAGCGTCACCGGGTGGCGGCGCAGGTCAACGGTGCCGGCCCGGCTGGCTGGCCGCTGGCTGGCCGGCCGCGCTGCCGGCCCGGCCGGCTCGTCGAGCAGGTCGAGCACGCGATCGGCAGCCTGCGCGCCCTCGGCGCTGGCGTGGAACTGGGCTGCGGCGTTCCGCAGCGGCAGGAATGCCTCGGGCGTCAGCAACAGCGCAAACAGGGCCGGCTGGTAGCCGATCTGCCCGGCGAGCAGCCGCAGCCCGACCTCGACGGCCACCAGCGCGGTGGCGAGCGCCGCGGCGAGTTCGAGCACGAAGCCGGACAGGAACGCCATCCTGAGCGTGCCCATGGTGGCCGACCGGTACTGCGAGGTGACCGACTCGATGGCCGTCTCCTGCGCGCTGGCCCTGCCGAAGACCCGCAGCGTCGGCAGGCCCTGCACCACATCGAGGAAATGCCCGCCAAGCCGGGCGAGCGCCGCTAGCTGGCGGCCGGCCTGCGCCCGCGACCGCATCCCGAGCAGCGCGCCGAAGACCGGCACCAGCGGCAGCGTGATGAGGATCATCAGCGCGGACAGCCAGTCGGTGAGCCCGACCGTGATGATCACTGCCACCGGCACGACCGCGGCAAGCACGAGCTGCGGCAGGTAGCGGGCGAAGTAGGCATCGATGCCGTCGAGCCCGCGGGTGGCCAGCACCGTGAGGTCACCTGGGTCGCCGGGCAGGCCGGCATCCTGCCCCGTCACGCGCGCGATCAGCCGCTGCCTGAGCTGCGACTTCACCTTGGCGGCCGCGCGCAGTGCGGTGGTCTCGGCCAGGTAGCCGAGCCCGGCCCGGCAGGCCAGCACCACCGCCAGCGCGGCCAGCAGGCCGGCCAGCGCGCCGGTCCGCACGCCGGTCGCGGCGCTGGCCAGCAGGCCGGC
>JASHQL010000076.1 GCA_030039155.1 Streptosporangiaceae bacterium
CCGCCGCCATCGTGGCCGCGCCCGCCGCGCCGCTGTACCGCGCGGTGGCACTGGCTGCCGCGGCGGCGGTGGCGTGCTACGGCCTCGGCCCAGGCTCGGCCGGGTCGCGGCGGCCGCTGACCAGATTCTTCGGCTCCCTGACCCGTGGCAGCGCGCAGGCGGCGGTGGTGTACATCGGGATGCTGGCACTCGCCGCCGGGCTGGTCGTCGCCGCGGCCACCCAGCCACCGTCGTTCTGGCCGGTCAGCCAGCTCGGCTCACACCTGCAACATCCGCATCCGCTGGCCTACGTGGTCAGCCAGTTCTGGCCGCACGTCACCAGCCTGGTGCGTCATCTGGGCCTGTAGCGGGCGGCCGCACCAGGCCGAGCGCCACGACCTCGTTCGCCAGCCTGACCCGCCGGTTCGTTCCTTCCGGGATCCGCAGCTTCTGGTACAGCCGCAGCAGGTGCTGCTTGACCGCCGCCTCGGTTACCACGAGGTCGGCGGCGATCTCCCTGGCCGTGGCCGGCGCCACGAACGCGTCATCGGTCAGGGCTGGCCGGCACAGTGCGGTCACCACGTCCAGTTCCCTGCGGGTCAGCTCGGGTCCGGCCGACCGCCTCGGCTCGGCCCAGTCCGGCTCCGCCTCGAACCCGCCCACCTTGCAGCGGGCCGCGCCAAAACTCAGCACGTCGCCGTCGGCGAGCAGCCTGCGCGCGACCAGGCGGCCGTTCACCCTGGTGCCGTTGTGTGATAACCCCAGGTCAGCGACGTAGAAGTAGGTGGCTCGCCGGACGATCTCGGCGTGCAGCTTGGACACGGTGGGATGGTCGAGATGCACGTCGACTGACCTGCCGCGGCCTACGGTCGTGACATCGCCGCGCAGGTCGAGCACCGAGCCGGTGGCCTCGACCCTGATCCATGGGGTATCCATGACGCTCCTCAGGCATGTCCGGCTGGCTAGCCCGGTGTTACCTGGGAGTTACCCATGTGTCGGCCAGGTATCCGGCCAGCAGCCGGCCAAGTCACTTCGGCTGGCAACTCAGTGCAAGCAGGACCGCGCAAGTACACTGCCGAGCGAGCGGTCCCAGGAGGAACAGACATGGCGGAGCCGGGGCTCCCGATCGGCGCGCGGTGAAGCACGCGGCGCGATCCTCGGCACGGCGCCGCCAGGCGCCGGCTGACGGCGCCGGCCAGCCAGCGGCACAGCCAGCCGGCCAGTCGGCCGCACAGCCGGCCGCACAGCCAGCCGGCCGGCCAGCATCAGGCCGGTCACGACCGGGCGGCCGGTTGTCCCAGCTGGCCTACCTGGCCCTGCTCATCGGCGTCGGGTTCGGCGTGCTGTACGCGCAAACAGGGCACGGCGTGCAGAGCGGTACGTTGGTTCTGGCGGGAGTGCTGCTGCTGGCGGCACTGGCCAGGCTGACGCTTCCTGAGCAGCTGATCGGCATGCTCGGCGCCAGGCAGCGGCTCACTGACGTGGCCGTGCTCGCCATCCTCGGCCTTGGCCTGCTGGGCACCGGACTGGCGATCCCCAGCTAGGCCAGCCAGGGCAGAGACTGGAGAGTGCGTGAACGGCCGGGCTGCCGTGCCCGGCATGGCTTCGCCGTGGGCAATGGCGCCGGCGCGATGAAGGGAATGCAGGGCATGTCCAAGATCAAGGTAGTGAATCCCGTCGTGGAACTCGACGGCGACGAGATGACCAGGATCATCTGGCAGTTCATCAAGGACCAGCTGATCCTGCCCTACCTCGACGTCAGCCTTGAGTATTACGACCTGTCGATCCAGCAGCGGGACGCGACCGACGACCAGGTCACGGTCGACGCGGCAAACGCGATCAAGCGGCACGGCGTCGGCGTCAAGTGCGCCACGATCACGCCGGACGAGGACAGGGTTGCCGAGTTCGGGCTGAAGCGGATGTGGCGGTCACCGAACGGCACCATCCGCAACATCCTTGGCGGCGTTGTCTTCAGGGAGCCGATCGTGGTGTCCAGCATCCCGCGGTTCGTGCCGGGCTGGACCCAGCCGATCGTCATCGGCAGGCACGCGCACGGTGACCAGTACCGCGCGACCGACTTCGTGGTGCCTGGCCCCGGCCAGGTGCGCATCTCCTACCTGCCCGAGCAGGCCGCGGCCGAGCCGATCGAGCTGCAGGTCGCCAGCTTCACCGGCGGCGGGGTCGCGATGGGCATGTACAACTTCGACGACTCGATCCGCGACTTCGCCAGGGCGACGATGCGCTACGCGCTTGACCGCGGCTACCCGCTGTACCTGTCCACGAAGAACACGATCCTGAAGGCCTACGACGGCCGGTTCAAGGACATCTTCGCCGAGGTCTTCGAGTCCGAGTTCAAGTCCGAGTTCGAGACGGCGGGCATCAGCTACGAGCACCGGCTGATCGATGACATGGTCGCCCAGGTGATCAAGGGCAACGGCGGCATCGTCTGGGCCTGCAAGAACTATGACGGCGACGTGGAATCCGACATCGTCGCCCAGGGCTTCGGCTCGCTCGGCCTGATGACCAGCGTGCTGATGACACCGGACGGCCGGACGATCGAGGCCGAGGCCGCGCACGGCACCGTCACCAGGCACTACCGCCAGCACCAGCAGGGCAGGCCCACCTCGACCAACCCGATCGCGTCGATCTTCGCCTGGACCAGGGGACTGGCGCACCGCGGCAAGCTCGACGGCACGCCCGCGGTGACCGCGTTCGCCGACACGCTGGAGCGGGTCTGCGTGGACACCGTGCAGAGCGGCAAGATGACCAAGGACCTGGCGCTGCTGGTGGGCACGGACACCCCGTTCCTGACCACCGAGGAGTTCCTGACAGCACTTGACGAGAACCTGCGTGAGGCGATCACCTCGGCCGGGCTGATCGCACAGGCAGGCTGACCAGATCACCAGCCAGAAAGAGAGCAGATTGCAATGGCCCGCACAGGCAAGGTAACGGTCGTCGGCGCCGGGTTCTACGGCTCCACCACGGCACAGCGGCTGGCCGAGTACGACATCTTCGACGAGGTCGTGCTGACCGACATCGTGGAGGGCAAGCCGGAGGGGCTCGCCCTGGACATGAACCAGTCCCGCCCGGTGGAGGGCTTCGAGACCAAGCTCACCGGGCAGACGACCGGGCCGTCCGGCGAGGGCTACGAGGCGATCGCCGGCTCGTCCATCGTGGTCATCACGGCCGGCCTGCCGCGCAAGCCGGGGATGAGCCGGATGGACCTGATCGGGGTCAACGCGAAGATCGTCAGGAGCGTGACCGAGCAGGTGGTCAAGCACGCGCCTGACGCAGTGCTGGTGGTGGTGTCCAACCCGCTCGACGAGATGACCGCGCTGGCCGCCAAGGTGTCTGGCTTCCCTTCGCACCGGGTGATGGGCCAGGCGGGCATGCTGGACACCGCCAGATTCAGCTACTTCGTGGCCGAGCGGCTCGGCGTGCCGGTGGGCTCGGTGCGGACGCTCACGCTCGGCTCGCACGGCGACACCATGGTGCCGGTGCCGTCGGCCTGCTCGGTCAACGGCGAGCCGCTCGCGGACCTGCTGCCCGCGGCCGATATCGATCAGCTGGTGGACCGCACCAGGAACGGCGGCGCGGAGATCGTCGGCCTGCTCAAGACCGGGTCTGCCTATTACGCGCCGTCGGCCGCGGCCGCCAGGATGGCGCGCGCGGTCGCCGATGACTCGGGCGCGATCATGCCGGTGTGCGCGTGGGTGGACGGCGAGTACGACATCGAGGGCGTGTACCTGGGCGTCGAGGCGGAGATCGGCGCGGTCGGCGTGCGCAGGGTGGTCGAGCGCGACCTGACCGAGGACGAGCTTGCCGGGCTGCGCGCGGCAGCGGAGGCGGTGCGGGCCAAGCAGGCGGACGTCGCCAGCCTGTAACCGGGCCGGAAACGGGCCGGACAACGGGGCCGGGCAACGGGGCGGAAGCCGGGCTGGACCGCGGCTTAACTGGCGGCCAGCCTGCGCACTGCCAGCTCGGCAAGCAGCGCGGTGCCGTCTGCCAGCACGCAGTCGTCGAACACGGCCTCGGCCGAGTGGTTGAACGGCGCGGAGAACGGGTCGGTGCC
>JASHQL010000077.1 GCA_030039155.1 Streptosporangiaceae bacterium
CACGATGTGCCACATCAGCATCTGGCCGAAGTTCATCAGGTTGAAGAAGGCGCCGACGCCGACCGCGTTGAACGCGTCCTTGCCGTTGGTGGCGATCCACTGCGAGTCGAAGTTCTGCTGGGAGAGGTAGCCGGTGAAGCACTCAAGGACCGCAGCCAGGAACGCGACCACGCCGGTAATCCAGGTCATCGCCCGGCGGCCGCGCCAGGCCGCCATCCAGAACTTGCCCCACAGGTGGATGACCATGAAGGCCATGAACAGCTCGACGCTCCACAGGTGCAGGCTGTTGAAGAAGTGGCCGACCGGGTTGTAGTGCCACCAGTCAGGCCCGCCGAGCGCGAGCGCGAAGCCGGAGACGATCGCGATTCCCAGCGCTGCCAGGGTGGCGACGCCGAAGATGTAGATCCAGGACGCCACGTACGCGGGCTGCCGGTCGGGCAGCAGCTTGCCTGGCGGCAGCAACCGCAGCGCGCGACGGCGGACCCTGGCGGTCCACATCTTGGCGTCAGCACCTGATTCGTCCGCCCCGGCCGGCTCGCCTGGCTGCTCCGATTCCGGCAGCGGCGGCAGTGCCGCACGACGCCTGCCGGGAAACGGCAGCAGCAGCGCAAGGCCGAAGATGACCACCATGACGGCGATCACCACGAGGTTTGCGACCGAGATGTTGAAGATCCACCCGGTCAGGTAGACGCCCTTGCCGTTCAGGTTGATCGCGCTGCTTGCCTGCGCGAGGGTATGCGGGTTCATCTGAATCTCCTCGATAGCGGGCGGGCAGGGGGGTCGATCCGCTCCCGCGTTGTCACCCTCCCGCCGCGCTGCGGCGCCCGGTAAGGACTGTGGGTCATGCTCGGCCGGGACCTTGGTCCCGATTCCGGCGAGCACTGGACGTACCGGATTCAGCTGTGATGCGATGCTTGCTCCCGAACCGGTGCCTGGCAGGCTGCGAGAGGAGGGCCGGCGATGCCATCGGACGCGCTGCCGGCTGAGCCGCCAGCCGAGTCACTCGGGCTCGGTCAGTCCTCGCTCGCGGAGCATGACCCGCCGCAGCCCGCCGCCGCGCGGGTCGGCGGCAGGCCGGTGCAGCTCCTGGAACGGGCGCAGGACGCCATCACGGTGACCGCCGGCGCGCTGCTCGTGCTGCTGGCGGTCGGCCTGCTGGTCTCCGGGGTCGGCGAGTTCATCAGCAACGCGCTGAAGTCGACGTCGCCAGGGTCGATCACCGGCGATGCGAACAGGCTGCTTGACGACGTCTTGTTCGTGCTGATCCTGGCCGAGATCGTGCACACGGTGGTGCTCTCGCTGCGGGCGCACCGGCTGATCGCCCAGCCGTTCCTGATCGTCGGCCTGGTCGCCGTGATCAGGCACATCCTGCTGCTGCTCGGCAGCTCGGCGCAGGTGAGCGTGGCCGAGTACTCGGTGCTGGTCGGCATGGTCGTGGTCTTCACCGCGGGGCTCATCGCGGTGACCATCACCGACAACCGATCCGGTGGCGGCAAGAGCTGACCTGCGGCCCGGCCGGCCGGCTCGCGTGCTGCCGCGGATGGCGCATGATTCCTCGTCTGCTGGGCAGCTCAGGTGCCCACAGCTGGGCTCGTGGCGAGGAGACCGATGTCAGCTCAGGTTGGCGACGCCGACGCGGCGGCGCCTGAACACGGCGAGGCAGGCCAGGCAGCGCCAGAACAGACCGAGGAGAGCGCGGCCAGCCTGGCCGCGAGCAAGCGCGCCGAGCTGGTCGCAGCCGCGCAGGCCCGGTGGATCGAGGCGCTGACCGACCTGGGCGGCCGGAACACGCTGCTGTACTACAAGGACCGCAGGGCCGGCACGCTTGACCTGGCCGCGGCCGACCCGGCCGAGCTCGACCGGTTCCTGCGCACCGGGTCGGCGCGGATCACCAGGCTGTTCCGCGACGTCGATATCAGGGCCGACGCCATCCGCCGGGCCCAGGCCATCTACCGCAAGGCCAGCGAGCTGCTCGAGGAGCGCGGCATCAGGGCCGGCTACCTGGCCGCCGGCCTGGCGAGCTGGGACGAGTTGTTCCTCGAGCCTGCCGCGCCGGTGCTGCTGCGCGGCCTGACCATCGCGCCGACCAGGGCGCGGCACGACGACTTCGACCTGACGCTGGACGAGGAAGCCGAGATCAACCCGGTGCTGCTGCACAAGCTGGCCAGCGTGTTCGGCGCGGCCACCGAGGAGATCGGGAACCGGCCACCTGAGCAGGCGGCCGACCTGCTGCGGAGTGCGGCCTTCGGGGCCGACGTGCCAGCGTTCCGGATCCTGGACCGGCAGGTCATCGGCACGTTCACCTACGCCAAGCTGCCGATGGTGCGCGACTTGCAGGGCGCGGCCGAGCTGCTCGAGGAGAGCGACGTGGTGGCCGCGATCGCCGGCGACCCCGATGCCCAGGAGCGGCTGAGCGCCGACGAGGACGACGACCCCGCGCTGGACTCGCCAGAGGAGGACTACTCGGTGCTTGACGCCGACTCCTCCCAGCGCACCGCGATCGACTCGGTGCTGGCCGGGCGGAGCCTGGTCATCCACGGCCCGCCCGGCACCGGCAAGAGCCAGACCATCGCCAATCTCATTGCCGGGCTGGTGGCCCGTGGCCGCAAGGTGCTGTTCGTGGCCGAGAAGCGGGCCGCCATCGATGCGGTGCTGTCCAGGCTCAAGAACGCCGACCTCGGCGGCCCCGTGCTCGACATTCACGAGGGCACAAGGGACCGGCTGCGAATCGCCAGGGACCTGGGCGAGACGCTGGACGAGGCGCAGCGCACCGCGGTGCCGGACGTGGGCAGCCTGCACCGCCGGCTCAGCGACCGGCAGCGCAAGCTCGGCAAGCACGCGGCGGCGCTGCACGCCAAGCACCAGCCATGGGGGCTGACCGCCTGGGACGTGCAGGCCGCGCTGCTCGGCATCCCCGACGACGCGCGCACCGCGCTGCGGATCAAGTCGCCGCAGCGGATCAGCAGGGACCTGGCCGACCAGCTCAGGGACGAGCTGCGCGAGTTCGCGCACCTGGGCGGGTTCACCTTCCGGCCGGCCGCGAGCGCGTGGTTCGGCGCCACGCTGCGCAGCCCGCAGCAGGCAAAACAGGCTTGCGACCTGGCGGTCAAGCTGAACCGCGGGCTGCCGGAGCTGGCCGCCCTGATCGACGCGGCGTGCGCGGAGGCCGGCCTTGCCGTGCCCGGCACCTGGGCGGAGCGGGCCGGCCGGATGCGGCTGCTGCTTGACGTGCAGCGGACGCTCGGCCGGCTCG
>JASHQL010000078.1 GCA_030039155.1 Streptosporangiaceae bacterium
ATCGCGCTGAGACTCCAGCAAGGCCACCTCGTGTACGCGAAAGGCGCTGGCGCGGCCGCACGGCACGTAGTTCCCGGCGCAGGCGTCGAGATCATTGGTCATGCGCTGGACCTGGACAGCGACCCCGACGCTCTGCTGGTGCAAGTTCACGGCCTTGCGCGAGAGCTTGCCGAGGCCGCGATGCGCGCCGCGGAATCGTGATTCCAGGAGCGGGCGCTGGCAGGTACCGAAGGTCCGCCGTCAGATCAGGGCGTGGCCCGGGTAAGCAGGGTCTTGCGTGAGCTACTGGTAGATGTCGTGGTCGCCGATGGCGAGCCAGGTCAGCAGCGGCTCGCCAGCACTGTCCGGGCTGATGGTGAACAGCGCCCGGCCGTCAGGGCCGGAGAAGCTCCACGTCAGCGAATAAACCTCGCCGATCTTGTGGATGCGCAGCCGAGTCGGCCAGGGAGCGGTACCTCGGTGCGCCCCGGCCGCGAGCGCAGGGATCAGATGGTTGCGGACGGCCTCGGTGAACAGCTTCCGGTGCTCTCGAGGCAGCTTGGCCAGCGAGGCGTCGAACCCGGCGGTAGTCCGGTACCTCACCCTCCGGCCTGGTCATCGATGCTGTCCAGGTGGCTGAGGAACTCCTCATCGTCGGCGAAGGTCTGGGTGCGCCCTGCGTCCAGGTCCGCTTCGGCCTGGCGGAGCTTCTCTTGCCAGGCCGGGCTGTAGACCCACGCGTCCTCTTCCGGGACGATGCGGGCCAGTCGGCGGCCGTCGCGCACGAGCACCGTGGTGACGTGACCGTACGCAGCCATGTTCACAAGCTCGGGAAGATGCTTGCGGGCCTCGGTCGTGGTCATTTCCTGGACCTCGTAGGGCAGCGGCACGGCGTTCTCACTCATGTTCGTAGTGTACGTCAGGTACGTAGCATCCCTGCCGACGGTCGGCTGTTTCAGGCGGAGACAGTCCACTCACCCGAGACCCGGCGAATCCGCCGGTGGGTTCTGTGACGAGAGCCGCTGGCTGGAGCGACAATGTCCGTCGTGCGGGCGTACGTGGGCGTGACCGACGACAACTGGTATCACTTCCTGGCCGCTCGTCCACAGTTAACTGAGGTGAACTTCTGGCAGCCCAGCGGAGCCCGCGAGTTCCGCGTCCTGGCGCCTGGCGAGCCGTTCTTCTTCAAGACCCACTACCCCGACAACAAGGTGGTTGGCGGCGGGTTCTTCAGCGACTCAGCGCGGCTTCGGGTGTCGGAGGCTTGGGAGTTCTTCGGGCTGGCGAACGGGGCTCCGAGCAGGGCAGAAATGCGCACGCGGATCGGGCGTTACCGGCGGGAGCCGACCGGAGCGGACGCCGATCCGGTCATCGGCTGCCTGTTCGTGCGCGACGTGCGGTTCTTTCCCGCGGATGCTAGCGTGGTAGCGCCTCCTCAGTTCGCGCGCAACATTGTTCAGGGCAAGAGCTACGACCTAGCCGACCCGTCGGCGGCGTCCTACTTCGCCGATCTGCTCCAGCTGACCATGGGGGCTGCGGTCGAACTGGACTTCAGCCAGCCGTGGCACCGCGAAGGGCCTGTCTTCGGCGACCCGCGGCTGGCGCCTTACCGTCTCGGCCAGGGCTCTTTCAAGGCGGTCGTGCTGGACGCCTACCACCGGCGCTGCGCCATCACCGGAACGCACATACCGCCGGTGCTGCAGGCGGCGCACATCCGTCCAGTCTCTGAGGGCGGTGAACACCGGCTGGACAACGGCCTGCTGCTGCGCTCCGACATCCACACGCTCTTTGACCGTGGCTATCTGGGTATCGATCCGCGCTACCGGCTGCGCGTGAGCCCCAGGCTGCGCGCAGACTTCAGCAACGGCGACCAGCTCTACGCCCAGGCAGGACAGGTCATCGAGCTTCCTGAACACCGCGCCGACCGGCCATCCCGCGAGTTCATCGAATGGCACCTCGATGAGGTCTTCCAGGCCTGAGGGTTCATCCTGATGACCGACAGGAAGCACTGCGTCACATCCGGCGGGAACTGAGAATTGCCAGTAAGCATGAAGATCATTAAGGACGGGTGCGCCGCCAGGGACTTGAACCCCGAACCCGCGGATTAAGAGTCCGCTGCTCTGCCAATTGAGCTAGCGGCGCTTGAGACGGAGCGATCGTAGCGCAACTCAGCAACCCGTGCGAATCACGCCCCGCAGTGCCTCGACCGTACGTCTTCCATGATAACGGGCCTAGTCCAGCCGATACCTAGCCTCCCAGGAACCGGCCCATGAACGCTGCGGCGCGCGAGGGCCGCCCGGTCCGCTCCTCCGACCGGTCGGCGATGCCCATCACCCGGAGCCCGGCGTTCATCCCGAGCCAGCGCCACGGCTCCGGCTCCCAGGATGGCGACTGGTGCCCCACCCACGGCAGCCGGACAAGATCAGAGTCAGCACCAAGAATCAGGTCACACAACGTGCGACCGGCCAGGTTGGTCGTCGAGACACCATCACCCACGTAGCCGCCGGCCCACCCAACTCCCGAAGAGCGGTCCAGCCCGACCGAGGCGCACCAGTCGCGCGGGATGCCGAGCGGCCCGCCCCAGGTGTGCGTCACCGGCACATCCCCGAGCACCGGGAACAGCTCGCGCAACGTATCGGCCAGCGACGAGAACACAGCCTGATCCCGCTCGAACCGAGGCCGCACCGACGAGCCGAGGTGATACGGCGCGCCGCGACCGCCGAAGGCGAACCGCCCGTCGGCCGTCCGCTGCCCATAGATGATCATGTGCCGCAGGTCGCCGAACGTCGGGCGCGACGTGAGCCCGATCGAAGACCACACGGAGTCAGGCAGCGGCGCGGTGGCGATCATCAGCGAGTACACCGGCGCTACCGCGCGCCGGTAGCCAGGCAGCGAAGGCGTGTACCCCTCGGTCGCCCGCACCACGAAACGGGCCGTGACCACAGAACCGGACGCAGTCACCACCCGCCCGGGCAGCAGCTCACGAACCGGCGTCCGCTCATACACCGAGACCCCGGCCCGACGCACCGCAGACAACAAGCCACGAGCCAGCCGGGCCGGATGGATCGCCGCGCAGTGCGGCGTAAACGTGCCGCCAGCCACCGCAGTGGCCCCCACCAGCGACGTCGCCTCGGCAGCGCTCAGCATCCGCAGGTGCTCCTCGCCGAAGCCGAACGCCCGCGCCTCCTCGATCTCCTCCTGCGCCCGCAGGAGCTGCTGCGCCGACCTGGCCAGCATCACCGTGCCGCCCTTGGCGAAGTGGCAGTCGATCCCCTCAGCCTCGGCGACCCGGCCGACCTCGTCCACAGAGCCATGCATGGCGCGCTGCATCGCCACCGCGGCGTCGCGAGAAGCCATCCGCGCCAGCTTGGTCAGCGACGCGGGGAACAGCGCCGAGCACCAACCCCCGTTGCGCCCCGACGCGCCGAACCCGGCGATCTCCCGCTCGCACACCACCACCCGCAGCCCAGGATCGGCCTTGGCTAGGTAGTACGCCGTCCACAGCCCGGTGAACCCGGCGCCCACGATCACCACGTCGGCCTCGGCGTCGCCGTCCAGCGGCTCGCCGGGCGCCAGCGTGCCAGGCACGGTGTCGTGCCAGAAGGACAAGGACCGGTACCCGTCAGCCGCCGCCATGGCTCCCATGGTGGCAGCATTCCGGCCTGCGCCGCAGATCGGGCATGCTGGTGCCATGGCCGAACCCTTCGCCGCGGCGGCGCCGGCGCCGCGCGGCACGTTCCCGATATACCGCATCTGCGTGGTATGCCTGGGAAATATCTGCAGGTCCCCGATGGCCGAGATTATTTTGGGGAACGAGATTCGCATGGCTGGCCTCGCCGACCGGGTGACTGTGGACAGCGCCGGGACGGGGGACTGGCACCTGGGCGGGCCGATGGACCGCGGTGCCAGGAAGGAACTGGCCAGGCGCGGCTACGACGGATCCGGCC
>JASHQL010000079.1 GCA_030039155.1 Streptosporangiaceae bacterium
GCGGTCAGGCGCACGCTCGGCATCGCCAGCCTGGGCGGCGCGACCCTGGACAACGAAGAGAACTACCTGATGAAGAAGCTCTGGACCGCGCTCGGCGCGGTGCAGATCGAGAACCAGGCGCGGATATGACACTCCGCCACCGTCCCCGGTCTGGGGACTAGCTTCGGCCGCGGCGGCGCCACCACGTTCCCGCGCGACCTGACCAACTCCGACGCGATCATGATCTGCGGCTCGAACATGGCCGAGTGCCACCCGGTCGCGTTCCAGTGGGTGGTCGAGGCCAAGACGCGCGGTGCCACCGTCGTGCACATCGACCCGCGGTTCACCAGGACGAGCGCGCTGGCCAGCTACCACGTGCCGAGCCGGGCCGGCGGCGACATCGTGCTGCTCGGCGCGCTGGTCAACCACGTGCTGTCCGGCGGGCACGAGTTCCGCGACTACGTGGTCAACTACACCAACGCCGCCGACATCCTGCCCGCCGATTTCCAGGACACCGAGGACTCCGACGGGCTGTTCTCCGGGTACGACCCGGAGACCAGGACCTACGACAACGCGACCTGGCAGCCGACCGGCGAGCGCGACCTGACGCTGACCCACCCGCGGTGCGTGTTCCAGGTGCTCAGGCGGCACTTCGCCAGGTACGACGCGGACCTGGTGCAGCGGGTCTGCGGGATCGGCGCCGCCGACTTCGGCAAGCTCGCCGACACCGTGGTGCGCAACAGCGGCAGGGAGCGGACCACGGCGTGGGTGTACGCGGTCGGCTGGACCCAGCACACCACCGGCGTGCAGCACATCAGGACCGCGGCGATCCTGCAGTTGCTGCTCGGCAACATGGGCAGGCCGGGCGGCGGCATCCTGGCGCTGCGCGGGCACGCCAGCATCCAGGGCTGCACCGACATCCCGACGCTGCATGACCTGCTGCCCGGCTACCTGCCGATGCCGCGCGCCGAAGACGTCAGCATGGACAGCTACCTGACCCGGCTGCCGGACACCGGCTTCTGGGGCAACAAGCGCAACTACCTGGTCAGCCTGCTCAAGGCCTGGTACGGCGACGCGGCCACCGAGGAGAACCAGTACCTGCTGCCGCGGCTGCCCAGGCTGACCGGTGACCACGGCACCTACCGGACCGTGCTGGACATGATCGAGGGCAAGGTCAAGGGCTACTTCATCTGGGGCCAGAACCCGGCTGTCGGATCGGCCGGCTCGCGGCTGCAGCGGCTCGCGCTGGCCAAGCTCGACTGGCTGGTGGTGCGCGACCTGGCGGTGATCGAGAGCGCGGAGTTCTGGCGGCGCAGCCCGGAGATCGAGGCCGGGGAGCTGGCCACCGAGCAGATTCCGACCGAGGTGTTCTTCCTGCCCGCGGCCAGCCACGTGGAGAAGGACGGCACGTTCACCAACACCCAGCGGATGCTGCAGTGGCACCACAAGGCGATCGACCCGCCCGGCGACGCGCGCAGCGACCTGTGGTTCGCCTACCACCTGGGCAAGCGGATCAGGGCCAAGGTGGCAGGCTCAGCCGACGACCGCGACCTGCTGCTGCACAGCCTGCGCTGGGACTACCCGGAGCACGGCGACGCGGCCGAGCCGGACGCCGAGGCGGTGCTGCGCGAGATCAACGGCTGGGGCCCGGACGGGAAGTTGCTGACCGGCTTCGCCGAGCTGAAGAGCGACGGCTCGACCGCCTGCGGCTGCTGGATCTACTCTGGCTGCTACGCGGGCGGCGTGAACCAGCCGGCCAGGCGCAAGCCGCAAGGTGAGCAGTCCTGGGTGGCGCCCGAGTGGGGCTGGGCCTGGCCGGCCAACCGGCGGATCCTGTACAACCGGGCGTCTGCCGACCCGGAAGGCAACCCGTGGAGCGCACGCAAGGCCTACGTCTGGTGGGACCTGGAGACCGGCCAGTGGACCGGGCACGACGTGCCTGACTTCGAGAAGACCAAGCCGCCCGACTACCGGCCGCCGGACGGCGCGACAGGCCCGGCGGCGCTGGCCGGCACCGACCCGTTCATCATGCAGCGGGACGGCAGGGGAGCGCTGTTCGTCTGGACCGGGCTGAAGGACGGGCCGATGCCGACGCACTACGAGGCGGCGGAGTCCCCGGTGCGCAACGACGTCTACAAGCAAGATGTCAGCCCGGTCAGCATTTCCTACCCGAACGACAAGGCGACGGAAGAGCAACTTGCCGGGCACGACCGCACGTTCCCTTATATCTTCACGACCTACCGGCTGACCGAGCACCATACCGCGGGCGGCATGAGCCGGACGCTGTCCCGGCTGGCCGAGCTGCAGCCAGAGCTGTTCTGCGAGGTGTCGCCGCAGCTCGCGGCCGAGCGCGGGCTGGAGCACGGCGGCTGGGCGACGATCATCAGCGCGCGCGCGGCGATCGAGGCGAAGGTGCTGGTCACCAGGCGGCTGCGGCCGCTGCGGCTGGCCGACGGCGCGGTGGTGCACCAGGTCGGGCTGCCGTATCACTGGGGCAGCTCCGGCCTGGTGACCGGCGACGTGGTCAACGACCTGCTGCCGTTCGCGCTCGACCCGAACGTGCTGATCCAGGAGAGCAAGGTGGCAACCTGCGACATCAGGCCGGGACGGCGGCCGCGCGGCCCCGCGCTGATCGAACTGGTGCAGCGGTACCGGCACCGGGCCGGCCTGGGAGATGAGATATGACCGGCAACCGGCTGTCCGGGCCGCTGGCCGATGTGTCCGGCGACGCCGGCTATGCCGCCGGGCACCCGCAGCGGGTCGGCTTCTTCACCGACACCAGCGTGTGCATCGGCTGCAAGGCCTGCGAGGTGGCCTGCAAGGAGTGGAACGGGCTGCCCGAGCTCGACGGCGACGTGCTCGAGCTGACCGGCATGTCGTACGACAACACCGGCGCGCTCGGCGCGAACAGCTGGCGGCACGTGGCGTTCATCGAGCAAGAGAAACCACTGCTGTCCGTTGCAGTCGACGGCGGCCTCGACGGCGGCAGCGATCCAGGCGCGACCCGCTGGCTTATGGCATCCGACGTGTGCAAGCACTGCACGCACGCGGCCTGCCTTGATGTCTGCCCGACCGGCGCGCTGGTCCGCACCGAGTTCGGCACCGTGATCGTGCAGCCGGATGTCTGCAACGGCTGCGCGTACTGCGTGTCCGCCTGCCCGTTCGGCGTGATCGACCGGCGAGAGGGCGACGGCCGGGCGTGGAAGTGCACGATGTGCTACGACCGGCTGCGCGGCGGGCTCGAGCCTGCCTGCGCGAAGGCCTGCCCGACGGACTCGATCCAGTTCGGCCCGCTGGACGAGCTGCGCGCGATCGCGCAGGCCAGGGTCGAGGACCTGCATGCGGCTGGCGTGCCGCAGGCCAGGCTGTACGGCGAATCGCCTGACGACGGCATCGGCGGGGCTGGCGCGTTCTTCCTGCTGCTCGACGAGCCCGAGGTGTACGGGCTGCCGCCGGACCCGGTGGTGACCTCAAGGGACGTGCCGCGGATGTGGCGGTGGGCGGGCGTGGCCGCTGCCGTGCTGTCGGCCGGCGTCGCCGTCGCGTTTGCCGGGCGGCGGACATGACCGAGCAATTGCAGGTGCCGGCCGCGGAGTTCCGGTCCTACTACGGCCGCCCGATCCTGAAGGTCACCAGGTGGCGCGA
>JASHQL010000080.1 GCA_030039155.1 Streptosporangiaceae bacterium
CCCGCGACCTGGACCAGGCTTCGCGATCCGGCAGCGGCGACGGCTGGCGAGGTGCCGACCGGGCCCTGGGACAGCGCCAGCAGCTACCCCGAGGCGGAGCGGCTGGACTTCGGCTGCCTGCTCGTGCCGGTCAGGGAAGGCTACGACGTGCAGATCATGATCTCGGAGGAGACCGGGATCGCGATCTCGGTGGTCCGCGGCGAAAGCGCGCTGCAGCTCGACGCGCTGGCCGCGCCGAAGCGCGCGGGCATCTGGGCCGAGGTCATGCAGGAGATCGCTACCGAGATCGGCAATGCGGGCGGTACCAGCTACGAGCAGCAGGGTCCGTTCGGTCCCGAGCTGGTGGCCAACGTGGCCCCGGTGGCCGACGGCGTCCAGCTGCCGCCGCAGGACCTGCGGTTCCTCGGCGCCGACGGCCCGCGCTGGTTCCTGCGCGGCCTGATCAGCGGTCCCGCCGCCACCGACCCGCAGCAGGCAGCCGCGCTCGAGGAGATCTTCGCCGACACCGTGGTGGTCCGCGGCGAGCACGCGATGCCGCCGCAGGCGCCGCTCACGGTCGAGCTGCCCGAGGAGTACCGGGAGGCGATCGAAGGTCAGCTGGCCGAGCAGCAGCCAGACGGGTTCAACCCGTTCGAGAACCCGTTTGAGCGCGGCCCGGAGATCACCGAGACCCGCTAGCCCGGCCCGCAGCAGCAGGCCAGCCCAGCTCCCGGCAGCGGGCCAGGCCCACAGCAGCAGGTCAGGCCAGCCAGGCCAGCCAGGCCGGCCTGGCCCGACTCAGCCGCCGGCCAGCAGCCTGGCCAGCTCCTCCTCGACGTCCTGGCTGGTCACGAACAGCAGCTCGTCACCGCCCTCGAGCGGGTCGTCGGGGCTCGGCACGATCACCCGGCTGTCGCGCAGGATCGCCACCAGCGCGGTGTCGGCGGGCCACTCGATGCCGCCCACCCGCTGGCCGGCCAGCGGCGCGTCCGGCGCCATGGTGATCTCGACCAGGCTCGCGTCGCTCTGCCTGAACGTCATCAGCCGCACCAGGTCGCCGACGCTGACCGCCTCCTCGACCAGGGCGGAAAGCAGCCGCGGGGTGGACACCGAGACGTCCACCCCCCAGGACTCGTTGAACAGCCACTCGTTGTTCGGGTCGTTGATCCTGGCGACCACCCGCGGCACCCCGTACTCGGTCTTGGCCAGCAACGACAGCACCAGGTTGGCCTTGTCGTCGCCGGTCGCCGCGATCACGGCGTTGAAGCTCTCCAGCGCGGCATCGTCCAGCGAGCTGATCTCGTTCGCGTCCGCCAGCAGCCAGGCCGCCTGCGGCAGGCTGTGCACCTTGATCGAGGCCGGATCCTTGTCGATCAGCAGCACTTCATGGCCGTGGTCCAGCAGTTCCTTTGCGATGGACCTGCCGACCGCGCCTGCCCCGGCGATCGCGACCCGCATCAGTGCGCTCCCTTGCCGGGCACTGGCTTGGCGCAGGTGCGCGCGATGCGGTCAAGCTGCTTCTCCTCGGCCACCACGTACACCACGTCGCCTTCCTGGAGCACGGTGCCAGGGCCGGGGATCAGCGCCTCGCCGAGCCTGGAGATGAACGCGACCCGGAATCCCGCTGTCGACTCAAGTTCTGACACCTTCTCGCCGAGCCAGTCCGCTGCGTACGGCACGTCCGCGAGCACGATCGCGCCGGTCGGATCCCGCCACAGCGTCTCGGTGCCCTCGGGCAGCAGCTTGCGCAGCATCTGGTCGGCGGTCCACCTGACCGTGGCCACCGTGGGAATGCCGAGCCGCTGGTAGACATCGGCGCGGCGCGGGTCGTAGATCCTGGCGACCACCCGCTGCACGCCGAACGACTCGCGCGCCACCCTGGCGGCCAGCACGTTGGAGTTGTCGCCGCTGCTGACCGCGGCGAACGCGTCGGCCCGCTCGATCCCGGCCTGGGTCAGCACGTCCCGGTCGAAGCCGATCCCGGTGATCTTCATGCCCTTGAACCCCGACCGCAGCTTGCGGAACGCGTCCGGATCCTGGTCGATGAGCGCGACCGAGTGCCCCTGGTCCTCCAGGATGTGAGCGATCGTCGAGCCGACCCGCCCGCAGCCCATGATCACGATGTGCACGGTCGTCCCTTCGCAAGCGGCGGTGCCCGCTACCGTATGCCCTCCGTATGCGGTCTTGCCAGACAGGTACCCCTGGCGGGCGGCGGGCTCACGGGGAGCGGCAGCATGTTGCGCGTGACCACCCCTGAGCCCGGCGACACGCTCGAGCTGACAGTCGGCGAGGCGGTGCACGGCGGCTGGTGCGTGGCCAGAACCGAGCAGGCAGGCGGCCAGGTGGTCTTTGTCCGGCATGCCCTGCCCGGCGAGCGGGTACGCGCCGTCATCACGCAGGCGACCGCGCGGCTGGCCAGGGCCGATGCGGTGCAGATCCTGCAGCCGGCGGCCGACCGGGTGCCGCCGCCGTGCCCGCACGCGCGGCCGGGCGGCTGCGGCGGCTGCGACTGGCAGCACGCCAGCCTGCCCGCGCAGCGGGCGCTGAAGGCCGCGGTGATCCGGCAGCAGCTGGCCAGGATCGGCGGCATCGACCGCGAGGTCAGCGTGCAGCCGCTGCCAGGCGACGACGGCGGGCTTGGCTGGCGCACCAGGGTGACGTTCGCCGTCGGGCCGGACGGCACGGCCGGGCTGCGCAGGCACCGCTCGCACGAGGTGCTTGACGTCGGTGACTGCCCGATCGCCCACCCGCTGGTGATCGCTACCGGCGTGACCGCGAGGCGCTGGCCCGGCTTCGGTTCTGTGCAGGCCATTACTTCGCCGGGAACGACTGACCGCGCGGTGATCGCCGCCCAGGCCGGCCGGACTGGCCCGGCGGAACGGCTGCCTGAGGTGGCAGCCGAGCACGTGCAGCTCCTCGGCAGGTCGGGCGCGCGGACACCGGTGCGCGGCAGCGGCTCGCTCAGCCAGCAGGCGGCCGGCCGGAGCTGGCGGGTCAGCCTCGGCGGGTTCTGGCAGGTGCATCCCGGTGCGGCAGACGTGCTGGCCGCCGCCGTGCTTGACGCGCTCGCGCCGCTGCCCGGCGACCGGGCGCTCGACCTGTACAGCGGCGCCGGCCTGTTCGCCGGGGTGCTGGCCGAGGCGGTCGGGCCGGGCGGCTCGGTGACCGCCATCGAGGCAGAACAGGCGGCGGTCCGCGATGCCAGGCACAACCTGCGCGACTGGCCATGGGCCAGGGTCCGCAGCGGAGACGTCGGCGAGCTGCTCAGCCGGGACGGCACCGGCGGCGCGCGGCTCGTCGTGCTCGATCCGCCCAGGGCCGGTGCCGCCAGGCGGGTCATCGACGCGCTGTGCGCGGCAGCGGAGCTGACCACGATCGCCTACGTCTCCTGCGACCCGGCCACGCTGGCCCGTGACCTGGCCCGGCTGCTGGCCGGCGGCTGGGCGCTCGATGATCTGCGCGGCTACGACGCGTTCCCGATGACCCACCACGTCGAGTGCCTGGCCGTCCTGACTCGCGACCCAGCCTGACCGTCCGCCAGGATGGGGCCATGCAGCTGCGAATCTTCACCGAGCCGCAACAGGGCGCGGACTACGCGACCCTGCTGCGGGTGGCCAAGGCCACCGAGGACCTGGGTTTCGATGCGTTCTTCCGGTCAGATCACTACCTGAAGATGGGCGACGGCAGCGGGCTGCCAGGCCCGACCGACGCCTGGATCACGCTGGCCGGGCTGGCCAGGGAGACCTCGCGGATCAGGCTGGGCACGCTGATGAGCCCGGCCACCTTCCGCTTTCCCGGCCCGCTGGCCATCTCGGTGGCACAGGTCGACCAGATGAGCGGCGGCCGGGTCGAGCTGGGCTTTGGGGCAGGCTGGTTCGACGCAGAACACGCCGCCTACGCGATCCCGTTCCCCGACACCGGCGAGCGCTTCAGCAGGCTCGAAGAGCAGCTCGCGGTGATCGAGGGCCTCTGGCAGACGCCGGAAGGCGAGACGTTCTCCTACGCGGGCACGTACTACTCGGTCACCGACTCGCCCGGGCTGCCCAAACCAGTCCAGCGGCCACGGCCGCCGGTGCTGGTCGGCGGCTTCGGCGCGAAGCGCACGCCGCGGCTTGCCGCCAGGTACGCGGACGAGTTCAACGTGCCGTTCGGCGGGCCAGAGGACACCGCGGCCGCGTTCGGCCGGGTCCGGGACGCGGTCGCCGCGGCCGGGCGCGAGCCGGGGTCGATGACCTACTCGGTAGCGCTGACGACCTGCTGCGGCCGGGACGAGGCCGAGCTTGACCGGCGCGCGGCAGCGATCGGCGAGCCGGTCGACCAGCTCCGCCAGTACGGCCTGGCCGGTACGCCGCAGCAGATCGCTGACCGGATCGGCCAGTACGCCGGGCTGGGTGCGCAGCGGGTCTACCTCCAGGTGATGGACCTGACCGACCTGGACCACCTGGAACTGCTCGCCGAGCTGCTGCCGCTGGTGCGCTAGGCCTACCGGCCTGAGCTGTCACGTGGGCCGGATTGCCTACAGCCCGCTGTAGGCAATCCGGCCCATGTGGTTGCCGGAGATCTCCGGACTAGGCGATGCGGTAGCCGACGCCGGGGGTGGTGCTGATCACCGGCGGGTCGCCGAGCTTGCGGCGCAGCCGCCCGATGGTCACCGTCACGGTGTTGGTGAACGGGTCGGCGTGCTCGTCCCAGACCTGCTCGAGCAGGTCCTCGGCGCTGCAGAACGAGGGGCTGGCGCGCAGCAGCGCCTCGAGCACGCCGAACTCCTTCACCGACAGGTCGAGCTGCCTGCCGTCCCTGCTGGCGATCCGCCGCGCCGGGTCAAGCTCGATCCCGCCAGCCCGCATGGTCCTGCTCCTGGCCGCCGGCCTGCGCCTGGCCAGGGCATGGATCCTGAGCACCAGCTCCGGGAAGTGGAACGGCTTGGCCAGGTAGTCGTCCGCGCCGAGGACAAGTCCGCTGACCCGGTCACCCGGCGCGTCCGCCGCGGTGAGCATGATCACCATCGTCCGGTTGTCCCGCTCGGCGATCATCTGGCAGATCGTGTCGCCGTGAATGCCGGGCAGGTCCCGGTCGAGCACCAGCACGTCATAGCTGTTCAGGTCGAGCTTGGCCACTGCCTCGAGGCCATCCCTGGCGATGTCCACCGCCATGCCCTGATCGCGCAGGCCCTCGGCGATCACGTCGGCAAGCCTGGCCGCGTCCTCGGCGACCAGCACCCTCATGCGGGCGCCGCCGCCATCGCGGCACGGGCGGCAAGCGGCATCGCCAGGCTCACCGTCAGCCCGCCCTGATCCCTCGGCTGCAGCGACATGGTGCCGCCGTGCGCGGCCACGATCGCGGCCACGATCGACAGGCCGAGCCCGGCCCCGCGGTCAGAGCCGGTCCTGTCCACGCCGAGCCGGCGGAACGGCTGGCCAAGCTCGGCCACCCTGGCCGGGTCGAGGATCTCGCCGCCGTTCTCCACCACCAGCCGTGCCATCGCGCCGTCCGCGGCGGTCAGCACCCGGATCCAGCCGCCGGGCAGGTTGTGCATGATCGCATTGTCGATCACGTTGTCGACCATCCTGGTCAGCAGCGGCGCGCTGCCGCTGATCCAGCAGTCGCCTGGCGAGGCCACCTGGCTGACCGTCAGCGCGGCCGCGGCGATCTCGCCCGACCGCTCCTGCAGCGCGGCGGCTGCCATCTCGCCGAGCGAGACCGTGCCAAGACCCGGCAGCCCGCCGTGCTGCAGCCTGGCCAGCGCGAGCAGGCCGTCGAGCAGGCCGTCCACCCGGTCGAGCTCGGCCCGCAGCCGCGCCGCGAGGGCGATCGTGGGGGGTGGCACCTGGCCTGGCTTTGCCTCGGCCACGTCCACCGATGCGCGCATGGTCGCCAGCGGCGTGCGCAGCTCGTGCGAGGCGTTGGCGACGAACCTGCGCTGCGCCGCGAACGCCTGCTCCAGCCGTTCGAGCAGCTCGTCGATGGTGTCGGCGAGGTCCTTCAGCTCGTCGTCCGGGCCGTGCAGGGCCAGCCGCTCGTGCAGGTTCTCGGCCGAGATCCGCCTGGTCGCCGCGGTCATCTCCCGCACCGGGCGGAGCGCACGACCGGCGATCAGCCAGCCGAGCACGAACGCGACCACCACCATCACGCACAGCGCGATCACCGAGCCGAGCAGGAAGTGCTGCTCGGTCACGTGGTTCGCGGCGGTCTGGTCGGCCGGGCTCGGCGCCGACGCCGAACTGGACGAACCACCACGCGGCTGTGCGGAAGCCACCGATGCGGACCGGCCGACGCTGTTGGTAATGATCAGCAGGAACAGGGCCGACAGCAGGAACAGCCCGCCGAACAGCATGGTCAGCCGTGCCCTGATGGTCCGCGGCCACGGCCGCAGCCTGCGCTTCTTCGTCCCTGCCTGCATCGGTCCGGTCACCTCCTCCAGCATGCCCAGCCCGGCCTAACAGCGAGATAACGGCCGCCGTTCCGCCGGTGTTAGCGCCGCAGCCATACAACCAGGACCAGCCAAGTGCAACGGACTGGAGCAACCATGCAGGCAACGATCGAAGTGACCGGACTGCGCAAGCGGTTCGGGCCGACGCTGGCGCTTGACGGCATGTCATTCACCGTCCAGCCGGGCCAGGTGACCGGGTTCGTCGGGCCGAACGGGGCAGGCAAGTCCACCACGATGCGGGTGGTGCTCGGCCTGGACGCCCCGGACGAGGGCACCGCGCTGGTCGGCGGGACGCCGTACCAGAGCCTGCGCCGCCCGTTCACCCACCTGGGCGCGCTCTTGGACGCAGGGGCACTGCAGCCGGGCCGCAGCGCGCGCAACCACCTGCTCTGGCTGGCCCAGTCTCAGGGCCTGCCGGCTCGCCGGGTGGACGAGGTGCTCGGCCAGGTCGGCCTGACCTCGGTCGCGCGCCGCCGGGCAGCCGGATTCTCCCTGGGCATGCGGCAGCGGCTCGGCATCGCCGGCGCGCTGCTCGGGCAGCCGCGGATGCTGATGTTCGATGAGCCGTTCAACGGCATGGACCCGGAGGGCATCGTCTGGATGCGCGGCTTCCTGCGGTCGCTGGCCAGCGAGGGCAGGGCCGTCCTGGTGTCCAGCCACCTGATGAGCGAGCTGCAGGACACCGCGGACCACCTCGTGGTGGTTGGCCGCGGCAAGGTGGTCGCCGATACCAGCATGGCCGAGCTGCTGGCCGCCGCGTCCGGCGACCGGGTCGTGCTGCGCACCACGGCACGGCCGGCGGCGATGACGGTACTAGCGCAAGCGGGGGCCGCCGTTACCGTCACCGATGATGACGCGCTGATGATTTCCGGCCTCGCCGCTGAGCGCGTCGTCGGGCTGTTGTCTGCCGCCGCCGTGCCGTTCTCCGAGGTGTCGGCGCACCGGGCCTCGCTTGAGCAGGCCTATCTCGAGCTGACCAGCGAGTCTGTCGAGTTCCGCGGCGAGCGGGCCGGTGCCGGGCAGGCGGCAGCCACGAAGGAGGCGGCCCGGTGAGCGCCAGAACCATCGCCAGGCCTGAGCCTGGCCAGCGGGCGGCGGCCGACCGGTTCGGCGACTTGCTGCGCGCAGAGTGGACGAAGTTCAGGACGGTACGCGGGTGGCTGATCGCCATGGTGATCGGCATGCTGCTGATGGTCGCGTTCGGCCTGCTCGGCGGCAGCGCGAACATCGCCTGCGGCACGCCGGGCGGGAAGACACTGACCGGGAAGGCGTGCGAGCCGCCGGTTACGCTCGGGCCCGGCGGCGAGCCGGTCACCGACGACTTCTCCGTCATCTACCAGCCGCTCACCGGCAACGGCAGCATCACCGCCAGGCTGATCTCGCTCACCGGCAAATACCCGAGCACCAGCCAGGCCGGCCCCAACGTGCCGATGACCAGCGGCCTGCAACCCTGGTCCAAAGCCGGGATCATCATCAAGAACGGCCTGAAGCCGGGCTCGGCGTACGCGGCCATGCTGGCCACCGGCGCGCATGGCGTCCGGATGCAGTACAACTTCACCGGTGACCTGGCCGGCCTGCCGGGGCGGCCGACCGCCGCGGCGCCCCGCTGGCTGCGGCTGACCCGGCACGGCGACACCGTGACCGGCTACGACTCAGCCGACGGCAGGCACTGGGTGCAGGTGGGCTCGGTCGTGCTGGCTGGCCTGCACGGGACCGTGCAGGCGGGCATGTTTGCCACCACGCCCGGCCACGACGTGATCAACACCGGGTTCGGCGGTGGTTCATTCCAGGGCGGACCGGCCGAGGCGACCGGCGTGTTCGACAAGGTCAGCCTCACCGGCGCCGGCCCGACCTGGTCGACGGCGACGGTGGCCAACCGGATGGGCGGCGGCATGCCCACGCCGCAGCCGACGAAGGCAGGCGGCACGTTCACCGTGACCGGGTCTGGCGACATCGCGCCCGTCATCGCCGGCCCTGGTGGCGGCGGGTTGCCCAGCGCCACCGTGTCTACCCACCTGATCGGCGCGTTCGCCGCCCTGCTCGTGGTCGTGGTCGTGGCCGCGATGTTCATCACCACCGAGTACCGGCGCGGCCTGATCCGGCTGACCTTCGCGGCCAGCCCGGACCGCGGCCGGGTGCTGGCCGCGAAGGCCGTGGTCATCGCTGCGGTGACGTTCGTCGCCGGCCTGATCGCCGGCACCGTCACAGTGATCATCGGGCTCAGAGCCTCGGCGGCGTCGGGGGTGTATGTGTTCCCTTACACCTGGCCGACGGCAGTGCGGGTGGTGGCCGGCACCGCGGCGCTGCTCGCGGTCGGCGCAGTCCTGGCGCTGGCGATCGCGACCATGGTGCGGCGCAGCGCGGCGGCGATCGCCACGGTCATCGTGGCGGTCGTGCTGCCGTACTTCCTGGCCGTCGCGATCCTGCCGCTCGGCGCGGCGAACTGGCTGCTCCGGCTCACGCCGGCAGCCGGGTTCGCCATCCAGCAGGCCGCTCCGCAGTACTACCAGGTCAGCGGGCAGTACGCGCCGGCCAGCGGCTACTACCCGCTGGCGCCGTGGGCCGGATTCGCGGTGCTGTGCCTGTACGCGGCCGTGGCCTGCTTCTTCGCGGTCCGGCTGCTGCGCAGGAGGGATGCATGAGCGCGGCTGTGGCACTCGGAGACCGCGGTCTCGGCCGCGGCCATGCCGCACGGTTCTGCGCGCTGCGGGCCGAGTGGACCAAGGCGTGGACCGTGCCGGGCACCGGCTGGCTGCTGGCCGCCATTGCCGGGCTGACCGCGGCGGTCGGCGCCCTCGCCACCGCCTCGACGCACTGCCCGGCAGGCATGACCTGCGCGGTCGACCCGGCCAAGCTCAGCCTGACCGGGATCCAGTTCGGCCAGGCGGTGGTGGCGATCCTGGCGGTGCTGACAATCAGCAGCGAGTACAGCACCGGCATGATCCGCACCACGCTGACGGCGACGCCGCGCCGGGAGGCCGTGCTGGCCGCCAAGGCGGTCGTGCTGACCGGCCAGGTGGTTGCCGCAGGCACGGTGGCGGTGCTCGGATCGCTGCTGGCTGGCGGGCTCATCCTGCCTGGCCACGGCTTCACGACCGGGCGCGGCTTCCCCGCGCTGTCGCTGGCCGACCCGCTGGTGCTGCGGGCCGCCATCGGCTCGGTCCTGTATCTCGCGCTGGTCGGCCTGCTCAGCCTGGGCATCGCCACCCTGGTGCGGGATCCGGCGCCGGCCATCGGCATCGCGCTCGGTGTGCTGTACCTGTTCCCGCTGACCGTGGCGTTCCTCGGCGAGAATCGGGTCTGGCAGCGGCGGTTCGAGCGGTACA
>JASHQL010000010.1 GCA_030039155.1 Streptosporangiaceae bacterium
CGCCTGCGCCGGGTCCGCCGCCTGAGCAGGCTGACCTCTGGCACCCGGAGCCGCCCGGCGCCGTCCGCCCAGCGGGCCAGCTCGTCCCGCAGCTGCTCATCCAGCATCGCTGGTCACCTCCGTGTTCCCGGCCAGCTCGCGCTCCAGCCGCCGCCTGCCCGCGGCCAGCCTGGTCTTGACGGTGCCCGGCGGTACGCCGCGCTCCCTGGCGATCACCTCGACCGGCAGGTCCGCCAGGTAGTGCAGCACCAGCACCTCGCGCTGCCGGAGCGGCACCCGGAGCAGCGCGGCGGTCAGCTCGGTCGACGGCAGCGGGTCGAGCGGATCGCCGCCAGCGCCCGCTGCAGCCTGCCCGGCCGCGGCCAGCCTGGTCGTCAGCCGCCTGATCCGGCCGAGCCGCCGGCCGGTGTCGACGGCCAGCCGCAGCGCGACCCGGCGCACCCAGGCCTCTGGCAGGTCGTAGCCGGAGACCCGCGGCCACCGGGCCAGCGCACGGGCGAACGCCTCCTGCGCCACGTCCTCGGCCTCGGCCGTGCTGCCGAGCACCGCCGCCACCACCGCCACGACCCGGCGGTAGTTGGCCTGGTAGAAGTGCTCGAACTCGTCGTCCGCCGGCAATGCTCACCACTCCCGTCCGGGCAATCGGCGCGATGAACACGCCTGGCTGCCGGCTGAGGTTCAGTATCGGCCAGATTTCCCCGGCGGGCGGCCTGTCGGTGGCCCGTGATAGGACGCCGGTTATGACTTGGCCATCGATCAACTGCGGCGTGGTGCTGCCAGGCGGCACCGCGCCGGAGCAGCTGGAGCTGGCGCTGCTGGCGGAGCGGGCGGGCTGGCAGGGCGTCTTCGTCTGGGAGGCCGCCTACGGCGTGGACGCCTGGAGCCTGCTTGCCGCGATGGCGGTGCGCACGACCACGGTGCGCCTTGGCACCATGCTGACCCCGCTGCCGTGGCGCCGCCCGTGGAAGGTGGCCAGCCAGGCGGCCACGGTCGACCAGCTCTCCGGCGGCCGGGCCATCCTGGCGGTCGGCGTCGGCGCCACCGACACCGACCTGCCGGACACCGGCGAGGTGACCGGCCTGCGCGACCGGGCCGAGCGGCTGGACGAGGGCATCGACCTGATCAGGGCGCTGTGGCAGGGCGAGCGCGGCTATCGCGGCGAGCACTACCGGTTCCAGACCGGGCGGCTTGACCTGACCACGGCGGTGCGGCCGGTGCAGCAGCGGATCCCGGTCTGGGTGGTCGGCGTGTGGCCCGCGATGAAGTCCATGCGCAGGGCGCTGCGCTGCGACGGCGTCATCCCGCAGTTCCGCCCTGCCGCCGACGGCAGCGAGGGCGGGCCCGACCAGGTGGCGGAGATGTGCGGCTGGCTGGCCGGGCAGGGCGCGCCGCCGGGGTTCGACGTGATCGCCGACGGCGAGACCCCGGCGGCCGATCAGGCAGCGGCTGCCGCAGCGGTCGCCGGGCTGGCCGAGGCCGGCAGCACCTGGTGGCTGGAAACCCGGTGGGGCGGCAACGACGACCTGGCCGGCCGGATCAGCGCCATCAGGGACCGCATCGAAGCAGGTCCGCCGGCCCTCACACGTTGAAGCCGAGCGCCCTCAGTTGCTCGCGGCCGTCGTCGGTGATCTTCTCCGGCCCCCACGGCGGCAGCCAGACCCAGTTGATCCTGAAGTCCTGCACCAGCCCGTCGAGCGCGTCCCTGGTCTGGTCCTCGATCACGTCGGTCAGCGGGCAGGCCGCGCTGGTCAGCGTCATGTCGATGGTGGCGGTCCTATCCGGCTCCACGGTGACGTTGTAGACCAGCCCAAGGTCCACCACGTTGATGCCAAGCTCGGGGTCGACCACGTCGTGCAGCGCCTCCAGCACGTCCGCGGTCTCCGGGCTGAGCTGGCCGGTCAGATCGGCCACGTTCTCGGTCATCGCTACTCCCCGCTGCTCTGGTCCTGGCCGAGGCCATCGAGTGCCCTGGCGGTGGCGTCCTTCCAGGCCATCCAGCCAAGCAGCGCGCACTTGATCCTGGCCGGATACCTGGAGACGCCCTCGAACGCGACGGCATCGCCGAGCAGGTCCTCGTCGGGCTCGCCCTCGCCGCGCGACTGCATCAGCCTGAGGAACTCGGCGCTTGCCTGCATGCCCTCGCTGACGGTCTTGCCGATGATCATGTCGGTCATCACCGACGTGCTTGCCTGGCTGATCGAGCAGCCGAGCGCCTCGTAGGAGATGTCGGCGATGGCCGGCTCGCCGCCCGCGTCCTTCAGCGTGACCCGCAGCGTCACCTCGTCGCCGCAGGTCGGGTTGACGTGATGCACCTGGGCGTCGTAAGGCTCCCGCAGGCCCGCGTGGTGCGGGCGGCGGTAGTGATCCAGGATGATCTCCTGGTACATCGACTCGAGCTGCATCACTCTGTCCTCAACGTGGCGACCTGTCCGCGATGTTCCATCAGGCCGCGCCGCTCTGCCTGCCGAGGGGGACGACGCCCCGTGTCCCGTCGAAGAACTGCTGCGCCTGCCTGATCCCGTCCGCCAGCGCGTCGACTTCCTCGTGCGTGTTGTAGACGTAGAACGTCGCCCTGGTGCTGGCCTGCACGCCGAGCGCCCGGTGCAGCGGCCAGGCACAGTGGTGGCCGGTCCGCACCGCGATGCCCAGCTCGTCGAGTACCTGCCCGACGTCGTGCGGGTGAATCCCGTCCACCACGAACGACACCGCGCCGCCGCGGTGCTCGGTGCTCAGCGGCCCGATGATCCGCACCCCGTCGATGCCGCCGACCACCTCGAGCGCGTGCCCGGTCAGCGCGTGCTCGTGCGCTTCCACGCTGGCCATGCCGAGCCCGTCCAGGTAGTCACAGGCAGCGGCCAGCCCGACGGCCTGCGCGGCGGCCGGCACCCCGGCCTCGAACCGCTCGGGCGGCGGCAGGAAGGTGGAGCCCTCCATCCTGACTACCTCGATCATCGAGCCGCCGGTGATGAACGGCGGCATCGCCTCGAGCAGCTCCCGCCGCCCCCACAGCACGCCGACCCCGGACGGGCCGAGCATCTTGTGCGCGGAAAACGCCAGGAAATCGGCACCGAGCGCCCGTACGTCGACCGCGCGGTGCGGGACCGCCTGCGCGCCGTCGGCGACCACGAGGGCGCCAACCGCGTGCGCCGTAGCCGCTATCTGGCCTATGTCGGGAACGTCACCCGTCACGTTCGACTGGCCCGTCACCGCGACCAGCCTGGTCCTGGTGTTGATCAGCTCGCCGATGGCGGAGGTGTCGAGCCTGCCCTGCGGGGTCACGCCGAACCAGCGCAGCGTCGCGCCGGTCCGCTCGCACAGCTGCTGCCAGGGCACCAGGTTGGCGTGGTGCTCCATCTCGGTGACCAGGATCTCGTCGCCGGGACCGACCGCGAACCTGGCTGCCTCCTTGCCCGAGGTCGCCGCGTTGCTCATCGCGTAGGCGACCAGGTTGATCGCCTCGGTGGCGCTCTTGGTGAACACGATCTCGGCTGGCTCGGCGCCGATGAACGCGGCGACCCGCGTCCTTGCCGCCTCGTAGGCGTCGGTCGCCTCCTCGCCGAGCAGGTGCGCGCCGCGGTGCGCTGCCGCGTTGTGCGTGGTGTAGAAGTCGCGCTCGGCCTCCAGCACCTGCCGCGGCTTCTGCGCGGTCGCGCCGGAATCCAGGTAGATCAGCGGGTTGCCGCCGCGGACCTCCCTGCCCAGGATCGGGAAATCTGCACGTATCGCTTCTATATCCAGCACGGCTGCTGCCGCAGCCCTGCTGGGAAGCGATGTATCTGCCCGGGGGGGCACTCCGCCGCCTGGGGACACCCCAGACCCCGACGGCCCGGAACCCCCCGCATGCGGCTTCGCCGCCCCATGGCTGATCACTTTATTTGTCATGACGATGCGCCCGCCGTCACGAATCGCTCGTAGCCGCTGGCCTCGAGTTCCTCGGCCAGCTCGGCGCCGCCCTCCTCGACGATCCGGCCGCCGACGAAGACGTGCACGAAGTCCGGCTGCACGTACCGCAGGATCCTGGTGTAGTGGGTGATCAGCAGCACGCCGTGCGACGGGTCCTCGCGGAACCTGTTCACCCCAGCCGACACGATCCGCAGCGCGTCGATGTCGAGCCCTGAGTCGGTCTCGTCCAGGATCGCGATCTTGGGGTTCAGCAGCTGCAGCTGCAGGATCTCGTGCCGCTTCTTCTCGCCGCCGGAGAAGCCCTCGTTCAGGTTGCGCTGGGCGAACGCCGGGTCCATGGCCAGGTCGGCCATCGCGCCATTGAGTTCCTTCACGAACGCGCGCAGCTTGGGCGCCTCGCCGCGGACCGCGGTCACCGCGGTGCGCAGGAAGTTGGACACCGACACGCCTGGCACCTCGACCGGGTACTGCATCGCCAGGAACAGTCCGGCCCGGGCGCGGGCGTCCACGCTCATCGCCAGCACGTCCTGGCCGTCCAGCGTGATCGTGCCCTGGGTGACCTGGTACCTGGGGTGGCCCGCGATCGCATAGGCAAGCGTGGTCTTGCCGGAGCCGTTCGGTCCCATGATCGCGTGCGTCTGCCCGGCCGACACCGTCAGGTCGACGCCGCGCAGCACCTCGCGGCTCTCGCCTGCCGCGTCGGTCACGCTGACGTGCAGGTCACGGATCTCAAGGGTGGCCATTCTTCGTCTCCTGGTCGTTATTCAGGCAGGCCGACGTACACGTCGTCGCCGTCGATCTTCACCTGGTAGGTCGGCACCGGCCTGGTGGCCGGTGGCCCGGTCGGCTTGCCGGTGCGCAGGTCGAAGCAGGACCCGTGCAGCCAGCACTCGACCGTGTGGTCGTAGATCTCGCCCTCAGACAGCGGGACTTCCTCGTGCGAGCAGACGTCGTGCAGCGCGAACACCTCGCCGCCGGTCTGCACCACCGCCACCGGGACCCCGGACACCTCGACCCCGACCGCGCCGTCTTCCGGCACCTCGGCGAGCGGGCAGGCGCGCACGAACCTGGTCATGCCAGCTCCGCCTCGACCGCAGCGGTGACCCTGTCCCGCACCTCGGGCACCTCGATCTGCCCGATCAGCTCGCCGAAGAAGCCGCGGATCACCAGCTTGCGCGCCTCGTCGAACGGGATACCGCGGGCCATCAGGTAGAACAGGTGCTGGTCCTCGAGCCTGCCGCTGGCGCTCGCGTGCCCGGCGCCGATCACCTCGCCGGTCAGGATCTCCAGGTTCGGCACCGAGTCGACCCTGGTCCCGTCGGTGAGCACCAGGTTCCTGTTGTACTCATAGGTGTCGGTACCGGTCGCCTGCGCCCTGATGATCACGTCGCCGATCCACACCCCGTGCGCCTGCTCGCCCTGCAGGGCGCCCTTGTAGGCGACCCGGCTGCGGCAGTTGCGCTCCGCGTGGTCGACGAACAGCCGGTGCTCCAGGTGCTGCCCCGCATCGGCGAAGTACAGCCCGCGTAGCTCCGCGTCCCCGCCGGGCCCCGCATAGCGCACCGAAGGAGCGAGCCGGACCACGCCACCCCCCAGCGTGACCGCCGTATGCGTCAGCCGGGCATCCCGCCCAAGCTGCGCATGATGATGCGACAAATGCACAGCATCGTCATCCCACCCCTGCAGCGACACCACAGCGAGCGAGCCACCATCACGAACCACAATCTCCACGTTGTCGGCGAAGGTAGCGAGACCCGAATACTCAACGACAACAACCCCGCGTGCGTTCTCCCCCACCTCGATCAGCGTGTGCCCGAACGCAGCACCATCCGCGCCCTCACCGCTGATCTGCACATAGGTCGGCTCAAAGCTCTCCGTCCCGGCAGGAACGGTGACGATCAACCCCGCATCGAAGGAAGCAAACGCTCGGGCACTCACCCGGTCTGCAGGTACGTAGGCGGTGCCGTAGCGGGGGTCGCCATGTTCGCCCTTCTCAATGGCGACCCCCGGTGCGGCATTGACTACGGTACGGACCTTGCCATCACCAGGACCGACGCCCGAGTGCAAGCCGCGAAGACGACGCAACGGCGTGAACCGCCACTCCTCTTCCCGGCCCGTGGGCACAGGGAAGTCGGAGACATCGAACGACTGCAACTCGTGCAGCCTTGAAACGGGAGCCGCAGACTCGACGGCTCCCTGCAGCGCCGTCATCAGCCGACTGCCCCTTCCATCTGCAGTTCAATCAGCCTGTTCAGCTCGAGCGCATACTCCATGGGCAGCTCGCGCGCGATCGGCTCGACGAAACCGCGGACGATCGTGGCCATCGCCTCGTCCTCGGTCATGCCGCGGCTCATCAGGTAGAACAACTGGTCCTCTGAGACCTTGGAGACTGTCGCCTCGTGGCCCATCTCCACGTCGTCCTCGCGCACGTCCACGTACGGGTAGGTGTCGGACCGGCTGACCGTGTCGATCAGCAGCGCGTCGCACTTCACCGTGGACTTGGCGTGCTCGGCGCCTTCCTGCACCTGCACCAGGCCGCGGTAGGAGGTGCGGCCGCCTGCCCGCGCGACCGACTTGGACACGATGGTGGAGGAGGTGTTCGGCGCGCAGTGCACCATCTTCGCGCCGGCGTCCTGGTGCTGGCCGGTGCCGGCGAACGCCACCGACAGCGTCTCGCCCTTCGCGTGCTCGCCCATCAGGTACACGGCCGGGTACTTCATCGTGACCTTGGAGCCGATGTTGTCGTCGATCCACTCCATGGTCGCGCCCTGCTGTGCCACCGCCCGCTTGGTGACCAGGTTGTAGACGTTGGCCGACCAGTTCTGGATCGTGGTGTAGCGGCAGCGGGCGCCCTTCTTCACGATGATCTCGACCACCGCGGAGTGCAGTGAGTCCGACGAGTAGATCGGCGCGGTGCAGCCCTCGACGTAGTGCACGTAGGCGTCCTCGTCGACGATGATCAGCGTCCGCTCGAACTGGCCCATGTTCTCGGTGTTGATCCGGAAGTAGGCCTGCAGCGGGATCTCCACGTGCACGCCCTTCGGCACGTAGATGAACGAGCCGCCGGACCAGACCGCGGTGTTCAGCGCGGCGAACTTGTTGTCGCCGACCGGGATCACCGTCGCGAAGTACTCGTGGAACAGGTCAGGGTGCTCCTTGAGCGCGGTGTCGGTGTCGAGGAAGATGACGCCCTTCTCCTCGAGGTCCTCGCGGATCTTGTGATAGACGACCTCCGACTCGTACTGCGCCGCCACGCCGGCGATCAGCCGCTGCTTCTCCGCCTCGGGGATGCCGAGCTTGTCGTAGGTGTTCTTGATGTCGGCCGGCAGCTCGTCCCAGCTCGCCGCCTGCTTCTCGGTCGACCTGACGAAGTACTTGATCGAGTCGAAGTTGATGCCGGACAGGTCGGAGCCCCAGGTGGGCAGCGGCTTGCGCTGGAACAGCTTCAGTCCCTTGAGCCGCAGTTCCAGCATCCATTCCGGCTCGTTCTTCTTGGCCGAGATGTCGCGGACAACATCCTCGGACAGGCCGCGGCGCGCGGCCGCGCCGGCCGCGTCCGGGTCGGCCCAGCCGAACTTATAGCGCTCCAGCCCGTCAAGCTCGGGGTGTGCGGTTGTCGTCATGCGGAGATTCCTCCGGCTTCAGTTGTGTTTCTCTGCTGTACGAGTGATGGAGCCGTCACGTGCGTGGTGCAAATCCCGTCGCCGTGCGCGATCGTCGCCAGCCGCTGCACCGGCGTGCCGAGCAGCCTGCTGAACGCCTCTGTCTCTGCCTCGCACAGCTGCGGGTACTGGGCGGCCACGTGCGCGACCGGGCAGTGGTGCTGGCAGAGCTGCTCGCCGCCTGCGGCAGCCGGCGAGCCGCTGGCAGCCGCCGCGTAGCCGTCCGCGGACAGCGCCTCAGCCAGGGCACGTACCCGCTCACCGGCGGGCACAGCCGCGAGCCGCTCGCTGTACTTGCGCTCGAGCTCGGAGATCTGCTGCCTGGCGAAGTCCGCCACCGCGCCTGGTCCCGCGGTCTGCTCGAGGAAGCGCAGCGCGCTGCTTGCCAGGTCGTCGTAGGCGTGCTCGAACGCGCTCCGGCCCGCGTCGGTGATCGCGAACAGCCTGGCCGGCCTGCCCCTGCCCCTGCTGCCGTAGGTCCGCGCCGTCCTGGCCTCCACCAGGCCGTCGGCCTGCAGGCAGTCCAGGTGCCTGCGCACGGCCGCCGGGGTCAGGCCGAGCCTGGCCGACAGGCCGGCCGCAGTGACCGGGCCGTTCTCCAGGATCAGCCGGGCGATCCGGCTCCTGGTGCCGGACTCTGCCTGGGTGCGGGCAGCCGAAAGCGCGGCGCCTGCGGCGCCGTCGGCAGGCCGCCTTGGGTTTCCCCCTGGCAGCAGTTCGGCTTCCACGTTTTTCACAACATCATTGTGCCGTA
>JASHQL010000081.1 GCA_030039155.1 Streptosporangiaceae bacterium
GCCCGCCGTGACTCCGGTTCCCCGGTCAGCCACCCGGCCGTCCCGCCCTGCCAGCCGCCGATCCCGGGCAGCGCGGTGAAGCCCGCGGCAAGCAGGCCGTCGGCCGGGTCACGCTTGCCTGCCTGGCCGGCCCAGCTGCCTGCGATCAGCACCAGGTAGAGCACGAACGGGCTGAGTGCCACGTCGTACACGACGCTGGCCGGCAGCACCTGGCGGACCGACGTCCAGGTGACCTGCGCTGGCTCAAGAGCCAGTCCGAGGGCCGCGACCAGCAGCTCACCGCCGATCACCGCGCCGATCGCGACGCCGACCGCGGTCAGCGCCGACTTGGCCGCAGGCCGGCTTGCCTGCCCGGCGACCCAGCCGACCAGGCAGAACACCAGCGCGTACTGCCCGATCAGCTGGCTGGCTGGCGGCGCGAGGTCAAGGCAGAGCCCGGCGGCGAAGCCGGTGACCGCGCCCGCGGCAGGCCCGTTGGCCAGGCCGAGCGCGACGACGAGGATGAGCACCAGGTCAGGGGCGCCGCCGCCGGGAAGCTGCAGCCGGTTGATCACGGTGAGCTGGAGTACCAGCCCGACCACTATCAGCGCTGCCGACAGCAGGTGGCGGCGCATGTCACGGGCTCCCGGTCGGGTTCGGCGCCAGCTGGCGGTGATGGCGGTGCCTTGGCGGCGTGCTCGCCGAGCCCGGGCTTGACGTCCCTGGACTGGGGCTCGGCCGCGGCTTGGGCGGCAGCACCGAGAACCGCGGGTCATGCCGCGGCGGGCTGATCACGATGCCGACGATGCCGAGCGCGGTGAAGTCGGCGTAAGGCTGCACCAGCGCGCTGCCGGTCAGTGACCCGGCCCGGTTCACCACCTTGCTGATCACGCCGACCGGCACGCCAGGCACGTACGGCTTGTCCCTGACCGAGGCCGAGGTCACCAGCGGCTCCCCCGGCGTCAAGGTGGCTCTCGGGTTCAGCACCTGGAGCTTCAGCAGGTTCGCCCCGGTCTTCGTCTTGCCCTGCCCGGTGACCCAGCCGACCTGGCCGCTCGGCGACAGCTCGACGCCGACGGTGGATGCGGCATCGGTCGCCAGCACGACGGTGCAGGTGCTGCCGCTGACCGAGGTGACCTCGCCGACCAGCCCTGACCCGTTCAGCACGGTCTCGTCCGGGCGAACGCCGTCCCGGCTGCCCGCGTCAAGCGTGACGGTCTGCTGGAAGCCCTGGCCGAACGCGATCACCGTTGCCGCCACGATCCGGTAACCGCCCCGGCCGGCCAGGCTGAGCAGCCGCTGCAGCTGGCGATAGTCCGACTTGCTCAGCTGCGCGGCCGACAGTTCCGCGCGGAGCCTGACCACCTGCCGCTCCAGCGCAGTGACCTGGCTGTCCGAGCCGGAGGAACCGCCGCCGAAGACGTGGCTGACGCCGCCGCCGATGTCGCTGGCCAGCCGCTCGACGCCGCCGAACGCGCCGCCAGCCACGTGCCGGATGCCGCGCATCAGCGGCGAGCTGCCATCCGCATAGTCGAGCGCGACCAGGCCCAGCGCGACGGCCAGGAGCACGACAAGGACAACGCGGGTCCGCCGCGTGTCGCGCACTCCGATCACCTCGTCTGCCCTCTGCCCGGCGGCGGCGCCGCCGCCTCGCAGATCTGCTCGTGTTCAGACGGCCGGTCACCCGGCCGGCGCTGGCTGCTAGCGCCTGGATTCCGGAACCAGCACCTGCCTGAGCGTCTCGAAGTCCTCGACGCACTTGCCGGTGCCGAGCGCAACGGAGTCGAGCGGGTTGTCGGCCATGTGAATCGGCATCCCGGTCTCTTCCCTGAGCCGCTCATCCAGGCCGCGCAGCAACGCGCCGCCGCCGGTGAGGGCGATGCCGCGGTCCATGACGTCGCCAGCCAGCTCGGGCGGGCACTTGTCGAGCGTGGTCTTCACCGCGTCGATGATCACGCTGAGCGGCTCGGAGATCGCGCGCCTGATCTCCTCGGCGGAGATCACGATGGTCTTCGGCAGCCCGCTGACCAGGTCGCGGCCGCGGATCTCCGCGTTCGGCTCGTCCACCGCAGGGTAGGCGGAGCCAAGCGCCATCTTGATCTCCTCGGCGGTGCGCTCGCCGAGCATGAGCGAGTACTCCTTCTTGCCGAAGCTGATGATCGCCTGGTCGAGCTCGTCGCCGCCGACCCTGATCGACTGCGAGGTCACGATGCCGCCGAGCGAGATGACCGCGACCTCGGTGGTGCCGCCGCCGATGTCGACCACCATGTTGCCGGTCGGCTCGTTCACCGGCAGCCCGGCGCCGATCGCCGCCGCCATCGGCTCCTCGATGATGTAGACGCGGCGCGCGCCAGCCTGATGGCCGGCCTCTTTCACCGCGCTCTGCTCCACGCCGGTAATGCCGCTCGGCACGGCGACCACGATCCGCGGCTTGGCCAGGTGGCTGCGCCTGTGCACCTTCTGGATGAAGTAGCGCAGCATCCGCTCGGTGACGTCGAAGTCGGCGATCACGCCGTCTTTCAGCGGCCGGACCGCGACGATGTTGCCGGGCGTCCGGCCGATCATGCGTTTGGCCTCTACCCCGACAGCGACGATCTGCCCGGTGTTGGTGTTGAGCGCCACCACCGACGGCTCGTTCAGCACGATGCCACGCCCCCGCACGTACACAAGCGTGTTGGCAGTGCCAAGATCGACGGCCATGTCGCGGCCAAGGAAGGCCATCGCGTTACTCATCTGGAACAAGAACCTCCAGCCGAATCCTGCCAGGTCATTGCATCTTTTCGCGTAGCGTGCCGCGGGCGCCACTGCTGTACCCAGATATTTGCCCCCGCCAGCCTGGGTTCGCCGGCCCGACGCCGAACCTCGCCGCCGGGCAGCCGCGAGCAAGCCTTGGCGCCCGCCCGTACAGGACGTCCAACGCGCCGCGGCAGCCGATCGTGCCAACGGATCCAGAGCCAATCCGCAAACTGGACCTCAGCACCATCTGCAACCAGGCGCTGTCCCTTAGTGACGGCCGGTGGCGGTAAGCCGCCCGCAGATGAAAAGCCTACATGCCTGTTCGGCAGCCAGAACGGCGGGGCGCGCGGAGCCGGTAACCCAAGCACACTACGGCACGGGCAGCCGCTCCGCGCGGTGTCCGAGCCAGATTCCCAGCACCCACAACGCCGCGAAAATAGCGCCAAGGAAATACATAACGGGCACCACGGCGCCGCATGCGATCACGAACACCTGCAGCGCGCTGCCGAGCACGAGCGTGACCCGCAGCAACGGCCTGGCCAGCACCGCGAGGATGACCGCCGCCCCCGCGGCCGAGCCGCCGGTGAGGCCGGCCGAGCCGAGGGCGAGGTGATCGATCCGCACCGCCACCGGGATGGCAAGCCCGAGCACGATGGCTTCCATGATCAGCACCGTGGCGCACAGCCGCTTCACGACCCGCTCCCGTGCGCGGACGGCGGATCACCGCGGCCGAGCAGCACCCGCGCATCGCCCGCGGTGATCACCGATCCGGTGATCAGCACGCCAGCGTCCGCCGCGGCTCCGGCATCGGGCCCGGCTGCCTCGTCGGCGAGCGCGACCGCGATCTCGATGGCGTCATCGAGCCTGGCCGCCTCGGTGACCCGGTCCTGGCCGAACGCGGCGACCGCGAGATCGGCCAGCTTGCTGACGTCCATCGAGCGGTCCGACGAGTTGCGCGTGACGACCAGCCTGCTGGCGACCGGCTCCAGCTGGTCCAGGATGGCCGGCACGTCCTTGTCGGAGGCGACCGCGAGTATCGCGATCAGGTCGGTGAAGGTGAAGGCCTCCTCGATCGCCGCCACCGAGGCCGCCATGCCCGCCGGATTGTGCGCGGCGTCCACCAGCACGACCGGGCTGCGCCTGACCACCTCGAGCCGGCCGGGCGAGGTCACCCCGGCGAACGCCCGCCTGACCATGTCCAGGTCAAGCGGCTCCGGCTGGCCGGCCTCGGCAGGCGCGGCGCCGGCGAACGCCTCGACCGCGGCCAGCGCGCACGCCGCGTTGCCCGCCTGGTGCGCGCCGAACAGCGGCAGGTACAGGTCCTGGTAGTCGCCGAGCAGGCCGCGGATCGACAGCTGCTGGCCGCCGACCGCCAGCTCACGGCTGAGCACGCCGAACTCGAGGCCCTCCCGTGCCACCGTCGCGCCCACCTCGGCCGCGCGCAGCAGCAGCGGCTCTGCCGCCTCGGCCGGCTGCTGCGCGAGCACCGCGACCGCGCCAGGCTTGATGATGCCGGCCTTGTCGGTCGCGATCGCCTGCACGGTGTTGCCCAGGTACCTGGCGTGGTCGATGGAGATCGGCGTGACAACGGCCACGATGCCGTCGGCGACATTGGTGTTGTCCCAGGTGCCGCCCATGCCAACCTCGATCACCGCGACATCGACCGGGGCGTCGGCGAAAACGGCGAAGGCCATGCCGACAAAGACCTCAAAGAACGACAGCCTGGTCGGCTGGGTCGAATCGACAAGGTCGAGGTAGGGCTTTATTTCCTGATATGCAGCTATGAAGCGCTCGGCGTCGAGCGGCACGCCGTCGACGCAGATGCGCTCGCCGATCGCCGACAGGTGCGGGCTGGTGAACAGCCCAGTCCGCAGCCCGCGGGCCCGCAGCAGCGCCTCGGTCATCCTCGCGGTCGAGGTCTTGCCGTTGGTGCCGGTGATGTGAATGACCGGGTAGGCCCGCTGCGGGTCGCCGAGCAGCGTGACCAGGGCCCGGATCCGGTCAAGCGACGGATCGATCGAGTGTTCCGGGCGGCGGGCCAGGATCTCCCGCTGCACCGCATGCAGCTGCGCTGCCAGGTCCTTGCTCATCGGCCGCAGCTCATGCCTCGGGGAGTGCGGCGAGCCGCTCGGTGAGCAGGCGGACCTCGGCACGGGCGGCGGCGAGCCTGTCCCTGTTCTTGGCCACGACCTCGGCTGGCGCGCGCTCGACGAAGGACTTGTTCGCCAGCTTGCGCTCGGCCGCCTCGGCCTCGGCCTGCGCCGCGGCCAGGTCCTTGCCGAGCCGGTTGCGCTCGGCGGCGATGTCCAGGCCCGCCGCGGTGTCCAGCCGCACCGTGACGCCCTCGGCCTGCACGGTCGCGGTCGGCGCGAACGGCTCGGCCGGCTCGGCCAGCCTGAGCAGCGAGCGGATGCTGGCCTCGTGCCGGGCCAGCGGCGTCCGCGCCAGCCCGTCCAGCACCGCGGGCACCCGCTGGGATGGCCGCAGCCCTTGGTCCGAGCGGAACCTGCGGACCTGCGTGACCAGCCGCATCAGCGCCTCGATCTCCGCTTCCGCTGCCGGATCGCTGGCCGGCTGGTCGCCAGAACCGGCGACGTGCTGGCCCGGCCAGGCGGCCACCACGATGGACTCACCGCCGGTTAGCGCGGTCCACAGCTCCTCGGTCACGAACGGCAGCAGCGGGTGCAGCAGCCGCAGCAGCCGGTCAAGCACCACGCCGAGCACCTGCCTGGTGCCGGCGGCCGCCGCCGGGTCCGGGCCAGCCAGCGTCACCTTGGCCAGTTCCAGGTACCAGTCGCAGAACTCGTCCCAGGCGAAGTGGTAGAGCGCCTCGCAGATCTTGGCGAACTCGAACTGCTCGAACAGCTGGTCGGTCTCGGCGGTCACCGCGGCGAGCCTGGACAGGATCCACCGGTCCGCGGCTGTCAGCTGGCTTGGCGCGGGCAGGCCGTCGGCGGAGACCGCGCCGTTCAGCAGCGCGAACCTGGCGGCGTTCCACAGCTTGTTGCAGAAGTTCCTGGCGCCGGCCGCCCAGTCCTCGCTGACCGCCACGTCGCCGCCTGGCGTCGCGCCCCTGGCGAGGGTGAACCGCACCGCGTCCGCGCCGAACCGGTCGATCCAGTCGAGCGGGTCCACCGTGTTGCCGCGCGTCTTGGACATCTTCTTGCCGAACTGATCCCTGACCAGCCCGTGCAGCGCCACCTGCCGGAACGGCACCGAGTCCGCCGGGCCCGCGTCGGCCATCGCGTACAGGCCGAACAGCATCATCCTGGCCACCCAGAAGAACAAGATGTCGTAGCCGGTGACCAGCACGCTGGTCGGGTAGAAGGTGCGCAAATCCGCCGTCTGGTCCGGCCAGCCGAGCGTGGAGAACGGCCAGAGCGCGGACGAGAACCAGGTGTCAAGCACGTCGGAGTCCTGCTGCCAGCCCTGCCCGGCCGGCGGCGCCTGGTCCGGCCCGACGCACACCACCTGGTCGTCAGGCCCGTACCAGACCGGGATCCGATGCCCCCACCACAGCTGCCGGCTGATGCACCAGTCGTGCATGTCGTCGACCCAGTCGAAGTACCTGGCCGACATGTCCTGCGGGGAGATCTGCACCCGGCCGTCGCGCACCGCGTCGCCCGCCGCCTTGGCCAGCGGCTCGACCTTCACGAACCACTGCAGGGACAGCCGCGGCTCGACCGTGGTGCCGCACCGCGAGCAGTGCCCCACCGCGTGCAGGTACGGCCGCCGTTCGGCGACCACCCGGCCGTCGGCGCGCAGCGCGGCCAGCACCGCGGGTCGTGCCTCGAACCTGTCGAGTCCCTCGAACGGCCCGGCGGCGGTGATCACCCCGCGCTCGTCCATGATGACCAGGCTTGGCAGCCCGTGCCGCCGCCCGATCTCGAAGTCGTCGGGATCGTGCGCCGGGGTGACCTTCACCGCTCCGGTGCCGAACTCCTGGTCCACGTGCGGGTCGGCCACCACCGGGATCCGCCGCCCGGTGAGCGGCAGCTCGATCTCCCGCCCGACCAGCCGTGCGTACCTGGGGTCGTCCGGGTGCACCGCTACCGCGGTGTCGCCGAGCATGGTCTCGACCCTGGTGGTCGCCACCACGATCGCGGCGTCGCCGTCGCCGTACCTGACCGAGACCAGCTCGCCCTCGTCATCGGCGTGCTCCACCTCGATATCGGACAGCGCCGTGAGGCACCTGGGGCACCAGTTGATGATCCGCTCTGCCCGGTAGATCAGCCCGTCGTCGTACAACCGCTTGAAGATCGTCTGCACCGCCCTGGACAGGCCCTGGTCCATGGTGAACCGCTCGCGGGTCCAGTCCACGCTGTCCCCGAGCCGCCGCATCTGGCCGAGGATCCGGCCGCCGGACTCAGCCTTCCACTGCCACACCCGCTCGACGAAGGCCTCGCGCCCCAGGTCGTGCCGGGACAGCCCGTCCCGCGCCAGCTCGCGCTCCACCACGTTCTGGGTGGCGATGCCGGCGTGGTCCATGCCCGGCAGCCACAGCGTGTTGTAGCCCTGCATCCGCCGCCGCCGGATCAGCGCGTCGATCAGCGTGTGATCAAGCGCATGCCCGATATGCAGCGACCCGGTCACGTTCGGCGGCGGGATGACGATGGCGAAGGCGGGCGCGGCCGACTCCGCGTCGGCGGTGAAGTACCCGGCAGCTACCCAGGCCTCGTACCGCCGGCTCTCCACCTCGGCGGGGCTGTACTGCGAAGGCAGCTGCTTGGTCTCGGAGACAGTCACGAACAGCGAGTGTAGTGCGGGTGCCGCCCGGTGCCTGCCGGACGCTCTGCGGTGACCGCCGGCCGCAGCTACGCGGACTTCTCGCGCGGGGTGCGGCGGGCCACGTCGCGCGGAACCAGCGTCGGGTTGACGTTCTGCAGCACCGCCTCTGCGGTGATCACGACCCGCTCGACGTCCTTGCGGCTCGGCACCTCATACATCACAGAAAGCAGGACTTCCTCGAGGATGGCCCGCAGCCCGCGGGCACCGGTGCCGCGCAGGATCGCCTGGTCGGCCACCGCCTCGAGGGCGTCGTCGGTGAATTCCAGGTCCACGCCGTCCAGCTCGAACAGCCGGCGGTACTGCCTGACCAGCGCGTTGCGCGGCTCGGTCAGGATCCTGATCAGCGCCTCCCGGTCCAGGTTGTGCACGCTGGTGATCACCGGCAGCCGCCCGACGAACTCGGGGATCATGCCGAACTTCAGCAGGTCCTCCGGCATCACGTCGGCGAACGGGTCGGCGACCGTCTTGTCGGTCTTCACCCTGAGCACGGCGCCGAAGCCCATCCCGCTGCTGCCGACCCGGTGCTCGATGATCTTCTCGAGCCCGGCGAACGCCCCGCCGCAGATGAACAGCACGTTGGTGGTGTCGATCTGGATGAACTCCTGATGCGGGTGCTTGCGGCCGCCCTGCGGCGGCACCGAGGCGGTGGTGCCCTCGAGGATCTTCAGCAGCGCCTGCTGCACGCCCTCGCCGGAGACGTCACGGGTGATCGACGGGTTCTCGCTCTTGCGGGCGATCTTGTCGATCTCGTCGATGTAGATGATCCCGGTCTCGGCCTTCTTCACGTCGTAGTCGGCCGCCTGGATGAGCTTGAGCAGGATGTTCTCGACGTCCTCGCCGACATAGCCGGCCTCGGTCAGCGCGGTCGCGTCGGCGATCGCGAACGGCACGTTCAGCAACCTGGCCAGCGTCTGCGCCAGCAGCGTCTTGCCCGACCCGGTCGGGCCGAGCAGCAGGATGTTCGACTTGGCCAGCTCGACGCCCTCTTCGCCGGACCGCTCGCCGCCGGACTGGATGCGCTTGTAGTGGTTGTAGACCGCGACCGACAGGCCCTTCTTGGCCTTGTCCTGGCCGATCACGTAGGAGTCGAGGAACTCGTAGATCTCCCGCGGCTTGGGCAGGCTGTCCCACTTCAGCTCGGTGGGCTCGGCCAGCTCCTCCTCGATGATCTCGTTGCACAGATCGATGCACTCGTCGCAGATGTACACGCCGGGGCCCGCGATGAGCTTCTTGACCTGCTTCTGGCTCTTCCCGCAGAACGAGCACTTCAGCAAGTCACCGCCATCGATGCGTGCCACCAGCCACTCCCTCTACCTGTGCGCCGTCGCCGGGCCATGCCGCCTGGTCCGGCCGCGCCGTATTGTCGCGACGCCGTAGCGGCGGCGGTCGCCGCAACGGCCTGTGCAACTAGACGCTACCGCCTCAGCGGCCCTGGTCGCCGCCTTCCGGCGGTGCCGCCGGCGTGCCGGCCCGCAGATCCGGCAAACCTGCTTCCTGGGCTAGGACGACCCTACCTCGGTCTTGCGCTTCAGCATCGTCAGAACCTCATCCACCAGGCCGTAGTCCTTGGCCTCCTGCGCGGTGAAGAACTTGTCGCGCTCGATGTCCTTGCGCACCTGGTCCTCGCTCTGGCCGGAGTGCGCGGCCAGGATCTGCTCCATGGCCTGGCGCATCCGCAGGATCTCGCGGGCCTGAATCTCCAGGTCGCTTGACTGGCCGTAGCCGCTCTCCACGGCCGGCTGATGGATCAGGATGCGGGAGTTCGGCAGCGCGAACCGCTTGCCCTTGGTGCCGGCCGCGAGCAGCACGGCGGCCGCCGAGGCGGCCTGGCCGAGGCAGTAGGTCTGGATCTCCGGCTGGATGTACTGCATGGTGTCGTAGATCGCCATCATCGCGGTCATCGAGCCGCCCGGCGAGTTGATGTAGATCAGGATGTCCCTGTCGGGGTCCATCGACTCCAGCGTGATCAGCTGCGCCATCACGTCGTTGGCCGAGGCGTCATCGATCTGCACGCCGAGGAAGATGATCCGCTCCTCGAAGAGCTTGTTGTACGGGTTCATCTCCTTGACGCCGTACGAGGTCCGCTCCACGAAGGACGGCAGGACATACCGCGATTCAGCCGGAACTATCCGGCGGCCATCCGAAGCGCTCACCCTTGCCTCCCTCGATCGCCCTGGCTGGCTGCTCATGAGACCGGACCCACAGAAGGGACCTCGGTGGCGCTGCGTACCACGTGGTCGACCAGGCCGTAGTCCTTGGCCTCCTCGGCGGTGAACCAGCGGTCCCGGTCCGAGTCTGCTTCTATCTGCTCCACCGTCTGCCCGGTATGCGAGGCGATCCGCTCGGCGAGCACTCGCTTGAGGAACAGGCTCTGCTCGGCCTGGATCCTGATGTCGGTGGCGGTGCCGCCGATGCCGCCGTGCGGCTGGTGCATCAGGATGGCCGCGTGCGGCATCGCGTACCGCTTGCCGTGCGCGCCGGCGCACAGCAGGAACTGGCCCATCGACGCGGCCATGCCCATCGCGAAGGTGGCCACGTCGTTCGGCACGTACTGCATCACGTCGTAGATCGCCATGCCGGCGTACACCGAGCCGCCTGGCGAGTTGATGTACAGGCTGATGTCACGCTTGCTGTCCTCGGCCGCCAGCAGGATCAGCTCGGCGCAGATCCGGTTCGCCAGGTCGTCGTCGACCTGCTGGCCGAGGAAGATGATCCGGTGCCGGAGCAGGCGCTGGAACAGCTGATCGCCAAGCGGCAGCATCGGAGCCTCAGCGGCCTGCGCGAGCACCTGTGCAATCGGCTGGAAGTCACTTCCAGGCGTGGTCACAGCGCCTCCACTCAGTTCAGAGTCCGTCATTGACAGTGACCATAACTCCCGCCGCGCAGCCGGAAGTCCGCCGCTCCCCGCTTTTCGCTGTGGGCGCAGGACATGGTCCGGCTGCGGCTACCGCGCGCCGGAGGGCGCGGTCACCACGAGCCTTTCGTTCCCGTTATTCGGCTTCGTCCTGGTCCGCTTCTGCGTCCGGCTCCGGCTCCGGCGCCGGGTTCACGTCAACCGGCCGGCCGGCCTCGTCGGTGACGGTGGCCTTCTCGGCGATCAGCGTGAGCGCCTTTGACCGCAGCACGTCGGCGGCGACGGCGCTGAGCTGGCCCTGGTCGCTGAGCTGCTTGGCCAGCCGGTCAGGCGCGACGCCCATCCGGTAGGCCTGCTCGGTGACGTAGGCGCTCAGCTCCTCCGGGCTGACCGTCAGCTCCTCCTGGCTGGCCAGCTTGTCCAGGATGAACCCGGCCTTGACCGACCTGCGCGCGTCGTTCTCGAAGTCGGCGGCGAGCTGCTTGGCGGTCATGCCAGAGCCCTCTAGGTAGCTCTGCATGGTCAGGCCGGCCCGCTCGATCCGCTCGTCCAGGGTCTGCCTGCGCTGGTCGATCTCCGCCTGCACGACCCGCTCAGGCAGCGGCATGTCGACCCGCTCCAGCAGCGCCTCGATCGCCCGGTCCCTGGCCTGGCCTGCCTGGCCGGACTTGCGCATGGCCTCGAGCTGCTTGCGGGTCGCCGCGCGCAGCTCGCCGACCGTGTCGAATTCGCTGGCCGACATCGCGAACTCGTCGTCAAGCTCGGGCAGCTCCTTGACCTTGACCGACTGCACGGTCACCAGCACGTCGGCGGTCGCGCCCTCGAACTTGCCGCCGCCGAGCTCGGCGGTGAAGGTCTTGCTGTCGCCAGACTCCATGCCCTGCAGCGCCTCGTCCAGCCCGTCCAGCATGCTGGCGCTGCCGACCTCATAGGAGATGCCGGTGGCCTGCGCGTCCTCGACCGGCTTGCCGTCCACGGTGGCGGCCAGGTCGATCGTGACGAAGTCGCCGTCCCCGGCTGCCTTGTCGGTGACCTTCAGCGAGGCGAACCGCTCGCGCAGCGCACCCAGGTACTCCTCTACCTGGTCCGGCGACACCTCGGCGTTGTCGACCGTCACCTTCAGCCCGTCCAGCTCCGGCAGCGTGAAGTCGGGCCTGACGTCGACCTCGGCGGTGAACGCCAGTTCCTTGCCGTCGTCCAGCTTGGTGATCTCCAGCTCGGGCTGGCCGAGGGCGAACACCTCTTTCTCCTCGAGCGCCTTGCCGTAGAACTTGGGCACCGCGTCGTTGACCGCCTGCTCGAGCACCACGCTCCGGCCGAACCGCTGGTCGATGACCCGCGGCGGGACCTTGCCTGGCCGGAACCCCGGCACCCTGACCTGCCTGGCTACCTCCCGGTAAGCCTGGTCAAGGTCTGGCTTGAGCTCCTCGAATGGCACTTCAACGGTCAGCTTGACCCTGGTCGGGCTGAGCTCTTCGACATCGGTCTTCACGCTGGCCAAGTGTAGGGCAGCCAGGCGGCCGGTTGGCTGGCACGTGTTCACCCGGCACGGGTGATGATCACCGCCGCGGGGCCGGCCGACGATGGCGGCTGACACGGGCGGCAGCTCGTGCACCGTGGAGGAGGTCGCAGATGACCGAACCGCAGATCAACCCGGCCGACCCGGCTGGCCAGGCGGGCGGGGAAGCTGGCAGCGGCCAGGCTGCTGGCGGCGGAGCTGCTGGCAGCGGAGCGCCTGATCAGGGCTCAGGCTCCTGGTCCGGCCAGGTACCAGGGCAGGGCCGCACGCCCGGCAGCGCGCAGTCCGGCGCGGGCGGCAGGCCTGCCGGCCAGGGCGGGCCGGCCGCCGCGCAGAGCCAGTACGGCGTGGCGACACAGGAGCGCCTGGTCGCCGGCCGCGGCTCGGTGCCCGCGCAGGGCCAGCCAGACGACAGCTACTCGCCCGCGATGGACGAGCCAGCAGCCGGCGCGGGCTACGGCAGCGGCGGCATGACCGCGCGGATGGTCAAGCTCGGCTGGGTCCCGGTGCTGCTCGCCGGGCTCGGGATGATCGCGGTCGGCGTCATGCTGCTGGTCTGGCCGAAGGCGTCGCTGACCGTCGTCGCGATCCTGATCGGCGCCGCGCTGGTGGTGGCCGGCGTGATGCGGCTCTGGGAGGGCTTCACCGCGCACGCGGAAAGCGGCGGCATGCGGGCGGCCTCGATCATCATCGGCATCCTGGCGGTCATCGCCGGGCTGTACTGCCTGCGCCATCACGCGCTGACCGTGTTCCTGGTCGCGTTCGTGATCGGCGTGTTCTGGGTGGTGCACGGGATCGCCGAGCTGGCCGTCGCGTTCACCCCAGGCGTGCCTGGCCGGGGGCTGCGCGCGGTGGTCGGGCTGATCAGCATCGCGGCCGGCATCGTGCTGATCGTCTGGCCGAGCATCTCGGTGATCCTGCTGCTCACGATCACCGCGGCGTGGCTGCTCTTCTACGGGGCCGTACTCGCCGCGCTGTCCTGGCAGCTGCGCAAGCTGACCGCCAAGGCAACCAGCGGGCTGGGAACGACGCAGGGCAGGCTGGCCAGCTAGCGCCCGCCGGCCTCGTCCGGCCGTCGCAGCGGCTCCTGATGGCTGCTGCGGCGGCCGGCCGCTGCTCGCGCAGGCCCGGCTGCCACCAGGCCCGGCTCCGGCAGGCCCGGCTACAGCAGGCCGCTGCGACGGCCGATGCCGATCGCCTGCCTGCGGTTGGCCGCGCCGAGCTTCCGGTAGGCGGCGCTGAGGTGGGTCTTGACCGTATTGATGGACAGGAACAGCGCCTCGGCGATCTCCTGGTTCGTCATGTGCGACGGCAGGAACCGGAGCACGGCGAGCTCGCTCTCGGTGAGCGAAGGCCTGGCCGGCTTCTGGCCGCCGCTGCCGGCCGGCGGGAGCTGCCCGTCGAACCGCTCGAGTATCGCCCTGGCGAACGAGCCAAGGGCCGGCGGCGGCAGCAGCACGGTGATGGCGGACCTGACCGCGACACCGCCGCTGAGGAACGGCAGGTAGCAGTCCTCAGGCTCGGCCAGCGCCAGCGCCTGCAGCAGGTGCTGCGCCGCCTCGCTTGCCTCGCCGAGTCCGCGGTGCGCGACCGCCGCGTGCAGCAGCGCGGTGATCCTGGTCAGCCGGGTCGGGCCGGCCGCCTGCTGGCCGGCCGGGTTCTGGCCTGCCGCCAGCAGCGGCGAGACCAGCTCGAGCGCCTCGGTGAACGCGCCGTCGGCCAGCAGCAGCCGCGCCTGGCAGAGCACCTCCTCGGTCAGCGCGGCCCCGGCCGGCCCGGCCTGCGCGGGCTCGCCCGCGGCCAGCGCCGCGTACCGGCCGAGCACCTGCAGCTGCCTGGCCAGCACCGGATCGGCGGTCCCGTAGCTGGCCGCCAGCTGAGCCAGCAGCGGCCTGGCTGCCTGCAGGTCGTTGTCCGCGATCGCGCAGCGCGCTCGGACCAGCCCGGCCAGCGCGGCCACCCGCGGCTCGCCAGCGAGCTGGCCGCAGGCCAGCTCGGCCGCATCGTCGAGCGCGAGCCTGGCCGCGGCCGTGTCGTCCCGGTACAGGCTCACCAGCGCCGCGGCGAGCGACAGCAGGCAGCGCACGTCGGGCCTGGCGGCTGACTGGGCCGCGGACAGCTCGGCGGCGATGCCGGT
>JASHQL010000082.1 GCA_030039155.1 Streptosporangiaceae bacterium
TACGGCATCGCCGAACTGGTCATCCGCGCTCGCGGCGTGCTGGTGCTCATCGGCCTGGCCCTGTTCATCGCGGCTGGTCTTGACCCGGCGGTCAGCTGGCTGACCCGGCACCGGTTTCCGCGCTGGGCCGCGGTCAGCATGGTGCTGCTTGCCGCGATCGGCATTGCGGCGGCATTCCTCGCCGCCGCAATCCCGCCGCTCACCAGCCAGGCGACGACGCTTGCCGACCACCTCCCGCAGTACCTGCACGCGCTGCACAATCCGCATTCAGAACTGGGCAGGCTCAACAGCCGCTACCACCTCACTGAGCGGCTCAAGCAGCTGATCACCAGCCGCGGCAGCTCGATCATCGGCGGCGTCCTCGGGGCTGGCGAGATCGTCCTGGGCGCGGCCGCCTCCGTGGTCGTCGTGCTGGTGCTCACCGTGTATTTCCTGGCGGGCTTGCCGCGGATCAAGCTCTTCTTGTACCGGCTAGCGCCGCACTCACGCAGGACCAGGGTCATCTTGATCGGCGACGAGATCTTCGCCAAGGTCGGCGGCTACGTGCTCGGCGATGTGCTGACCTCGCTGATCGCCGGAGTCGGCACGTACCTGTGGATGATCAGCTTCGGCATCCCGTACCCGGCCCTGCTTGGCCTGCTGGTCGCGCTGCTCGACCTGATCCCGGTGGTCGGGTCGTCGATCGGCGGCCTGATCGTGTCCCTGATCGCGCTGACCGTCTCGGTGCCGGTGGCGCTCGGCACGCTGGCCTTCTACATCGGCTACCGGGTGGCCGAGGACTATTTCCTCGTTCCGAGGATCATGGGCAGGACCGTCAAGGTGCCGGCCGCGGTGACGATCATCGCCGTGCTGCTCGGCGGCGCGCTGCTCGGCCTGGTGGGGGCGCTCGTGGCCATTCCGGCAGCCGCTGCCATCCGGCTCTTGCTGCAGGAGATCACGTTCAGGCGGATGGACAGCAGCTAGCGGACCGGCAGCAGCTAGCGGAACCGCGGCGCCGCGACTAGCCGCCATCGCCGGTCTCCGGCGAGCCGAACTTCAGCCGGTTGATGCGGCCCGCGACCAGGTCAGCGGCCAGCTCTCTGACCTTGCGGTTGGTCCGCTGCGACAACGTGCTCAGGTGCTTGAACGCGGCGTCCGGCGGGTAGCCGTACTCGGCCATCAGCATGCCCTTCGCCTGCTCGATGACGGCCCGTGACTCGAGCGCCACGTGCAGGTTGGAGACAAGCTGCCGGCAGTCCCGGTACGCGGCAGCGTTGTCGAACGCAACCCCGCCTTGTGCGGCGAACAGCAGCGCGACGTCATGCTCTGAGCCGGCGAACGCGCCGCTGTCGCGGCCGTAGATCACCAGCGCCCCGCCCGGCCGCCGGCTCGTCTGCAGCGGCAGCGCCAGGCAGCTCCGGTAGCCAGCCGCTGTGATCATGACGCAGACGCCGCGCCAGCGCAGTTCGTCTGCCGCGTCGTCGACCCGCCGTGCCTCACCGTGCCGGAGCGCCTCGGCGACGGGGCCCTCGCCTGTCTCCAGTTGATGCTTGTGCAGGCCGGCGATTTCGGCGCCGGACGCAACCGACAGCCAGGCCTTGTCCCCGGCGGCCACGATGCCGGCCGCGGCGCTGCCAGGGATCAGTTCCAGCGCCAGGTCGGTGAGCTGCCGCAGCGGCGCGTCCGTGCTGTCGTCGTCAAGCAGCAGCCTGGCCAGGTCCGCGACTCGTTCGGCCAGCTCCGGGGTTATCGTCACCATCTTGGAAAGCCTCGCTGTGGTTGGCGGCAGGCCGAGGGCCGGCCGGCTTGCGACCGCAACTACCCGCGATTGCCTGGACTGCACATCGTCGGGTAGCTTGTCGCCGTACATGGGCCGCGAGCGGGCCCGGCCTGAAAAACACGGGCCTGGACCTAGCCGTCTGACCACCGCTCCGGCCCTTGGCACACCAGGTGCGGCTCTGCAACCCCTCCAGGAGCCGGCTGCTGAGGTGACGAGGTTGCGTACCGCTGATACCGGGCTGACGCATGCGACGATCGCTGCCAGCCGGCGGCGGATCGGCCGGCTGCTCGGCGCGCTCGACGACCTGGCGAGTTATCCCGGCCCGCTGTCCGAGCACCGGATGCTGGCCCAGGCATGGAGCAGGCTGAGCGAGGTCCTGTTGCTGCACGTGGCCGAGCTGGAGGGCGCGTGCAGTCATCGCGATGCGGCGCTGTGGCCGGGCAGGCAGGTGGCGGCGCTGCGCAGGCTGCGGCAGGCGGTAGCCAGGGTCGGTACCTTGCCGGAAGGGACGCATGGCTGGTGGCTGGCGGTGCACGAGGTCGCCGACCTCTGCGTGCGCGAGCTGGCATGCGGGCCGGAAGCCGCCTGGTCAGCGGACCGCTGACGGTGCGAAACTGCAGGGGCGGGCACGAGCGGCGGCAGTTCTCCGGTGCGCGCCCTGTCCGGCCTGAGATCGCCCTATGCTTGCCCGACCCGCACCTTTGCATGCAGGAAGCACGAAAGATACCGATCGAGCCGAAATGGTAGCAGAAGACGCGAGCCGTGCGAGTCACGCCAGCGGCGGCCGGCCCGATACCGCGATGAGCGACCGCATGCACGTGCTGCTGATCGAGGACGACGACGGGGACGCCCTGATCGTCGAGGAACTGCTGCTTGACGCGGGCGCACCGTTCAACATGCGGCGTGCCCGATCGCTCGCCGAGGCGCGGCCGCAGCTGGGCAATGTGAGTTGCGTGCTGCTGGATCTTGAACTGCCTGACTCCCGCGGCCTGACCGGGGTCAGGATGCTGCAGGACGCCATGCCCGAACTCGCCGTCGTGGTGCTGACCGGGATCTCCGACGAGCACCTCGGCGAGGAGGCGGTCGGCGCCGGCGCTCAGGACTACCTGGTCAAGGGACAGGTCGACGGGTTCCTGTTGCAGCGGGTTGTCCGGTATGCGGTCGAGCGCAGCCGCGCCGAGGAGACCCAGCGCCAGCTCGCGCAGGCGCGGCTGCTCGCCGCGGAGAACTCCCGGCTGGAGCGCGGCCTGCTGCCATCACCGCTCCTTGCCGATCCGCGGCTGACGGTGGCGGCGCGTTATCGCCCCGGCGGCGGGCAGATGTTGCTGGGTGGGGACTTCTACGACCTCGTGCAGGCTGCCGACGGCTGGGTGCACGTCATGATCGGCGACGTGTGCGGCCGCGGGCCGGACGAGGCGGCGCTCGGCGTCTGCCTCCGGGTGGCCTGGCGGACGCTGGTGCTGGCCGGCCGGCCTGTCCAGGAGGTCTTGTCCGGTGTCCAGCAGGTGCTCGAGCACGAGCGGCAGAACGAGCGGCTCTTCGCGACCTTGTGCATGCTCTCGATCGCCCCGGACCGGGCCGAGGGCCGCCTGCACCTGGCCGGTCACCCGCCGCCGATCCTGCTGACGAGCGACAGCATGCGCGAGCTTGCCGCGCCGGTCTCGCTGCCGCCAGGCATCGGCCCTGGCTCGGAGTGGCCGGGCAGCACCGTCCGGCTTGGCGACTCGTGGTCGCTGCTGCTGTACACCGACGGGCTCATCGAGGGAAGGGTCGGGCCAGGTCCTGAGCGGCTCGGCAGCGACGGACTGATGAAGATGATCGAGAAGGCGCGCGTGCAGGCGCCCGCCGCGGCAGTTCCCGACCGGCCGGAGAACGAGCGCCTCATCGACTCGATCATCGACCAGGCCCGCGAGCTGAACGGCGAGGACCTCGACGACGACCTGGCGATGCTGCTGATCGGCTATCACGGCCCGGCTGGCGGCGCCGGACCATGACCGAGCCGATCCGGACCGGCGACCGCCAGTCTGCGACTCGCGCCAGCACCTCAGAAGCAGGCGGTCGGAAACGCCGGCCGGGTGGTGGCGGTGCCACCGGCGGCGAGCCTGCGCGCAGGCTCGCCGCGGCAGCTGAGGAGGCGGCCACCAGGTGGCCGCTCGGCCGGATCCTCGGCGTGGGCGTCGGCGCGATCTTCATCCTGGCGGTTGCCGCGATCATCGTGGGCGCGACGGCGCTCGCCAACCTGTCCAGCAGGCGCGACCGGCTGACTGACACGATCGAGCCGGCCAGGTTTCACGTTTCCCAGCTGTATGCGGCCCTGCTGAATCAGGAGACCGGGCTGCGCGGCTACCTGCTCAGCGCCGACAAGACGTTCCTTGGCCCGTACGTGCTTGGCGTGACTGACCAGCGTCATCAGGTCGCGCTGCTGCGCCCGCTGCTCGCGGGCATGCCGGCCGACCAGGCGCGGCTGGCGCAGGTGCTCGGCGCGGTTGCGGCCTGGCGGTCACAGTATGTGGACGTGGTGCTGGCGCAGGTGCACGCCGGCAAGCCGGTCGTGCAGAGTCGCTCGTCAAACACGACGGGCAAGACCGACTTCGACAAGATCCGCCAGCCGCTGGCGGCTATGCAGGGTTCGCTGGCGGCCCAGGCGCACGCCGCCTCGGCCCAGCTCGACCAGTCATCGGCGGTGCTCGACGACGTCGGGGCGGGCGTGGCTGCCGCGCTGCTGGTGATCGTGCTCGGGGTGGCCGGCGGCATGCTGGCAGCGGTGATCAGGCCGGTGGCCCAGCTGGCCGACGAGGTCAGGAGGGTATCCGGCGGCGAGTTCGAGCACGAGGTCGCCCGCAGCGGACCGCGAGAAGTGCAGGAACTGGCGGTTGACGTGAACCGGATGCGCGAGCGCATCCTGCGTGAGCTGTCCGCCGTCCGCGTCGCGAACGCACGGCTGGAGTCCAGGGCGGTCGAACTCGAACGGTCCAACGCCGAGCTCGAGCAGTTCGCCTACGTCGCGTCGCACGACCTGCAGGAGCCGCTGCGCAAGGTGGCCAGCTTCTGCCAGCTGCTGCAGCGCCGCTACGTCGGCCAGCTCGACCAGCGCGCCGACCAGTACATCGAGTTCGCCGTCGACGGCGCGAAACGGATGCAGGCGCTGATCGACGACCTGCTGGCCTTCAGCCGGGTCGGGCGTACCGACCGTGACCCGGTCCTGGTGTCCTGCGCGAGCGCGCTGTCACAGGCCAGGGTCAACCTGGCCGCGCAGATCCGGCAGTCAAACGCGACCATCGAGACGACCGAGCTGCCGGCCGTGCGTGCCGAGTTCTCGCTGATCACCTCGCTGTTCCAGAACCTGCTCGGCAATGCGATCAAGTTCAGGTCCGACAAGCCCCCGGTGGTGCAGATCTCGGCCAGCCGTGACGACGATTTCTGGCTGTTCTCGGTCGCCGACAACGGCATCGGCGTGGAGCCCGAGTTCGCCGACCGGATCTTCGTGATCTTCCAGCGGTTGCATGACCGGACGGCCTATGCGGGCACGGGCATCGGGCTGGCCATGTGCCGCAAGATCGTCGAGTATTACGGCGGCCGGATCTGGCTCGACACCACCGTCAGCCAGGGCGCCAGGTTCTGCTTCACCTTGCCGGCGCCATTGGAGGAGGAGACTGACTGATGGCAGAACCGACGAGCCTTGAGCTCGTGGACGTCCTGCTGGTCGAGGACGATCCCGGCGACGTGCTGATGACCAGGGAGGCGTTCGAGCACTACCGCATCCGCAATCAGCTGCACGTGGTCGGTGACGGCGAGCAGGCGATGCGGTTCCTGCGCCAGAAGGAGGAGTTCGAGCGAGCGCCGCGACCTGGCCTGATCCTGCTTGACCTGAACCTGCCAAGGCGCAACGGGCTCGAAGTGCTAGCCGATCTCAAGGCCGACGAAGACCTGCTCTCGATCCCGGTCGTCGTGCTGACCACGTCGCAAGCCGAAGAGGACGTGCTGAGCAGCTACGCGCTGCACGCGAACGCCTATATCAGCAAGCCGGTGGACTTCGAGCGCTTCATCGACGTGATCAGGCAGATCGACGACTTCTTCCTCACGCTGGTGAAGCTCCCGCAGTGACGCCGTGCCGACGCGCTACCTGCCGAGGTCACAGGTCGTTGATCCGGTGCGACTGGTACTCGGCGACCGGGTCGTCCTCTGGATGAGGCGGTCCGGCGGGATGCGCCGGCACCATCGCGGTCACGGCCCTGGCCCCGACGCCGCTGAGCAGTGAGCCGATCGCGATGCCGAGCAGCAGGCCGACCACCGCGGTGGCCAGCTTCGCGGTGAGCGGCGCGGCTGTGCTGAACGGCAGGATCACGGCGAGCACGGTGCCAAGCCCGATGATCCAGCCGAAGAACACTGTCGGCCTTGGCGTGCTGAGCAGCAGCATGTGCAGCAGCGCGGTGGCTGCCAGCGCGGCCCCCGCGGCGATCAGCATGAGCGCGGTGGTGTGCACGTCGCCGTAGGCGCCGTCGCGCTTGGGCGCGAGCAGCGGGATGTGGAACACCCACCGGCTGACCAGAACGCAGACCAGCGCCAGCAGCGCGGCCACGATGGCGGTGGCGACACCGCCCGGCCACAGCTTTCCTGCGTCAACATGCGGCCTCGACCCTGGGATGTCGGTCGGAAGCTGAGGCGATGACATAAGCCGTTCCCTGCCCTTCTTGCCGCCACTGGCGGCTCAGGGCTGCTAACTGACCAGCGCGGCGCCGTTCAAACGTCGGCACGCCAGCCAGGGTCGGCTGACCGAGCACGCAGCGTGACCGCTGGGTTGCGGCGATGCGCGGCGGGCGGGTGCTGAGCAGCCATCAGCCGATTGCGGTCCGCTGCTTGACCTGCCGCTTGCCGGCTGGCACGAATCTACGGACTCAGGCTGGCGCGTCCTGGTTGTGGCTATTGTGGACTGTCACGACCTGGCCCCCTTACCGCACAGACGGGACTGCTGCCCCCATGCCGCATGCCGAGCACCCTGACGAGCAGATCTTCCGCGGGCTGGTGGAGGCGCCTGATACCCGCGCGGTGACCGGGGCGGCGCTGGCGGCGTTCCGGGCGGCGTACCCGGATGTGAAGCTGGC
>JASHQL010000083.1 GCA_030039155.1 Streptosporangiaceae bacterium
GCGCTGCGCGCGATCTCGGTGATGACCGGCTCGCCGGGCAGCGTCACGGTCAGCAGCCGGCCGTCGGCGCACGCGATCGCGGCAACGCGGCCGTTCGGCGCCACCGCCAGCTCGAGGATCCGGCCGATCTGGCCATGCCCGATCCGCCTGGTCGCCGAGCCGTCGGCGGGGATCACGTCAAGACCACCCTCGCCGCCGCTGTCCGACGCGCAGGCAACCGCGTCCGTACCGGGAATGACCACGGGCAGCCGGGCGCGCACGCCAGGCTCGGCGAGCAAGGCACTGGCCGGTCCGTCCTGCGGCAGCCGGTGCACGGTGCCGCGCACCTCGGCGGCCAGCACCAGGCCGGCCGCGTCGAGGGTGAACGAGCCCAGCTGCGACTTGGCTGTCAGCTGGTAGGGCGCCCGGCCGGACCGGTCAGCGTTGAGCCGTATGTCCAGGCGCACCGGCTCGCCGTCGAGCGAGTCGAGCAGCCAGATCTCCCCGGCCTGCTGGTAGACCACGCGCTGACCGTCAGTGGTCGCGTTTCTGGCGTAGTGCCCGCCGAGGTCGGTGTGCCGGCGCAGGTCCGTGCCGTCCGGCAGGGCGGAGTACAGCGCGCCGGTCCCCTCGTGGTCGGAGAGGAACACGACGCGTGGTCCGACGAACATCGGGTTCACCAGGTTGTCGCCCACATCGGCGAGGATCCGCGTGTAGCGCGAGCCGTCCGGCGAGTACCAGATCTTGCCACCGGAACCGCCGCGGTAGCCCTTCCAGTAGGCAGGCTCGACCGGCTCGAAGTTCATCGCGCTGCCCACCAGCACCGCACCGTCGCGCACGGCGACATCGCCGACCGGCCCGTAGTCGAGCCGGCGAGCCGGGCCGCTGAGCGGCACGGCGAAGGCCCAGGTCTTCATGCTGGCCTTCTGGCCAGTAGCGCTGAGCACGAGCACCTCGTGGTCGCTGACCCAGCCGCGGACCGCCGCGAGCTGATCGCCCCAGTAGGTGAGCCGCCTGACCGGGCCGCCGTCCGCCGGCACCGCATACGCCTCTCGCGGGGCGCGCCGGCTCATCGCCCTGGCGCCGTCGCGAGTCGAGGTCCAGGCGACGTGCGTCGCCGACCCGTTCAGCCGCGGATGCAGCACCGGGACCTGGTCGGCGGTCAGCCGGTGTGCCTTGCTGCCCTGGCCGGTGACCGCCTCGCTGAGCGAGGCGAGCCAGACATCGTCCTCGGCAGTGAACGTGATCAGATCGCGGGCAACGTGCGGGTAGCGCAGGTACTGCGTCAAGACGATCACTCCCGGTTCATCCGGGGGCCGGGCTCGGGCCGGCCCTCACTCCCGCTACGAAGTGCCGCAGCCGGATCGACACCCCCGCAGGTCACGATGCCAGAAACCTCGCGCCGGGCCCGCGGGCAGGTTTCTGCTGGCAGAGTGTCGATCCGGAGCGAGACGTTCGTAGCACACATGAGAGGCGGCCGGATCTGGCCGCCGGGACATGGGAGTCGTGGCATGACGCGGTAACTGATCTCGTTTCCAGACGGCGCGATGGACCACATCTCCGACGAGGACCAGCCCGATGTGGCCAAGGCCGCGCACGCGGTGGTCACCGAGGCCCAGAACGCCGGCGTGTGGGTGTTCGGCGGCGGGCTGGAAAGCCAGCGGGCGAGCATCGTCGGCACCGACCGGATGGTCACCGACGGGCCCTACCCGGAAACCAAGGAGGTCATCGGCGGGTTCTGCGTCGTCGACGTGCCGTCACGCGAGGAGGCGCTTGACTGGGCTGCCAGGACCGCCGTCGCCTGCCGCTGCGCGCAAGAGGTACGGGAACTGCTGCCAGGCAGCCGGACCGGCACCGAGGGCCCGGACGCCAGCTAGTAGCCGTCCGCGCTTGGTATCAGGGGGTGAACAGCTTCCAGTGCCCGCGGGAGATGACGTCGACGGTGCCGTCGGTCACCTTGATGGCGGTCTGGTCGTCAATCGCGTATGTCGGCACCGGCAGCCTCGCGGCCCACTGCTCCGCGTTGGCCAGCGAAGCGTCCGGGTGATCCGGGTGATCCAGGTGCGGAATCACCGCAAAGTCAACGAGCCCGGCCCCCTGAGCCGTGACGAAGGTCCTGCTGATCGCTCCGTCGGGGGTGGCGAACACGGTGTCTTCCGAGGTGAGCGCGCTACCGCGGCCGGCTGGCGGATCAAGATAGGTCTCCCCGAAACGTGCAGGCCGCCGCGATGCTCCCGGCGCTCACCCCGACGTAGACCGACTCGCTGCGCAGCGACGGCAACAGGTCCGTCAGTCCGGACTGCCGCATCCAGTAGCACAGATACAGGACGTCGCCACCTCCCACCAACAGGGCGTCGTTCTCCCTGACCATGGGGACCCAGACTGCTGCGTCGATGCTGGGCAGCGCGGTCAGCTCGAGCACTCCCAGCGACTTCCAGCCCAACTCGCACACGGAGCTTCCGCAGATCAGCGTCCGGGCTCGCTGAGCGCCGCCGGGAAAGGGATAGATCGCGGTGGGGATGAACAGGGCGCTGCACTCGGCAATCGGCTTGCCCAGCAGGTCGGCCAGCGCGTCCCGGATGGTGATGTTCTCGATGCCAGCGGACGTCAGAAGTAGCCTCATGACGCTGTTCCCTCCGGGAGTCTCGCCGCGGTCGCCGACTCGGCCAGCTGCAGGCCGCGCTGCCGGCCGGGCCTTCACTCCCGCTACGAAGTGACCACCGCCAATCGACACGCAAATGCCATGCAGCCAGCAAGTTTCGTACCGGCAGGTTGGCCACCGTGCGTTCCCCTGGTGGAGCTAAGGGGACTCGAACCCCTGACCCCCTGCTTGCAAAGCAGGTGCTCTCCCAGCTGAGCTACACGCCCGTTTCAGCCTGTAAATATTGTAGCATCAACAGCGTTTGGGACAGTTTTGGGACAATCAAACAGCCAGCTTCTCAGCGGTAGCCTTGCGCTGTTCCGGCGTGAAGTGCGTGTAGCGGTCAGTCATGCGCAGGCTGCTGTGACCGATTTCCAGCTTGATGATTTTCCGAGGCGTCCCTCCGCTCTCCATCGCCGATACTCTACCATGCCTGAACGCATGCATTGTGCCCATCGGGATTCCAATCTGTTTACAGATCGGCTTGAGCACGTCGCGATTCACGTCCCCACTTTTC
>JASHQL010000084.1 GCA_030039155.1 Streptosporangiaceae bacterium
CGCGCCGACAAGCAGCACCAGCGCGAGCACGCCGATCAGCGTGCTGCCGGTGGAGAAGCGCTTCGACACGTGCGTCCACTCGCTGCCAAGCGCGTACCCAGCCCCGGACAATGCGCTGGCCCAGATGACCGTGCCGAGCAAGTTGTACAGCACGAACTGGACCGCGGGCACTTCCATGAACCCGGCCACCAGGCCGACGAAGGCCCTGACCAGCGGGACGACCCTGGCGACCGCGACGGCCCAGGTGCCGCGGCCGGTGAAGAACCGCTCGGCCCTGTCCAGGTCCCTGGCGCTGATGAAGTGCTTGCCCACCCGCTCGATGGTGTGCCTGCCGCCTCTGCGGCCGAGCAGGTAGGACACGTACGAGCCTGCCAGCTCGGCGGCAGAGCCGATCACGATGACCAGCAGCAGGTTCAGGTGCCCCTCGTAGGCGAGCACGCCGGCGAAGCCGAAGGTGACCTCGGAAGAGATCGGGATGCTGCAGGCTTCCACGAAGGCAAAGATGATCAATGCCAGGTAGCCGGCATGCTCAAGGAACGACGTCATGGATAAGTACCGTACAGCAGCACAATCACCGCGGTGACCTGCGCGGCGCGGGCCCGAGAGTCAGTTGCGCCCGGCCCTGCGAGTGCGCTGCTTGGGCACGTGTAGTTGCGGCGCGGGCCAGTGTGCCCCGCCCTGTCTGGGAGGGCCTGGGGCACTGGTGTTTGCGGCGCCGAGACGGTTGTGCCCCGCCCTCTCGGGGAGGGGCGGGGCACAGCCGTTCGTGGCCGGCGAGCGGGGGAAGCCCGCTGGCCACAGCCGGGCGGGCAGGCGGGGGGTGCCTGCGACCAGGGCCCGGTGGCCTGGTGCCCTGCCGCCCCACGGGGGCCGGGACGGCAGGGTGCTTGGGGGTGCATACGTTTGCGGATTTCCATGTGTAACGCCCTGAGCCCTGCCACGCATCCCGCCAGGCGCAGGTATGACGCAAGTCACTACTGGCAGGTAACTAGGCGAAGGCTCGCGCGTTGCCGCCGGACGGCTTGCCAAGCGGTGCGGCAGCGCCGCCGGTGAGCGTCGCCGGGTTGACGAACGTGCTGCCGTTCGGCCCGGCCTCGACCGCCTCGTGCAGCGCGCTGCCTGCCAGGTACTGCTTCCAGCTCAGGAACCATTCGGTCCAGCCGTTGCCCCAGGTGCCGGCGCGCGGGCTGCCGGTGATCGTCACCGGGTCGCCCGGCACTTCGAGCTTGTAGTAGATCTCGGCGTCGATCGGCGGCATGTTCACGCAGCCGTGGCTCACGTTGATGTAGCCCTGTTCGGCCACCGACCAGTAGGCGTCGTGCAGGTAGTCGCCGGACCAGGTGAACCTGACCGCCCAGGGCACCTCGAGGTTGTAGCCGGGCCCGACCATGTCGACCGGGTTGCCCTTGTCGATGGTCAGGTAGGTGCCGTTCGGAGTGGGCAGGCTCGGCCGGCCGGTGCTGATCGGCCAGGTGCGCCACAGCTTGCCGCCCTTGTACACCTTCATGTGGTGGTTGGCGGTGCTGGCCACCACGATGAGCGAGCTGCCGATGTAGAACGTCTGCCGCAGCGTGTGATCCCCGTACACGCCGGGTGCGACCTCGACGCCGTCCAGGTGCCCGACGAACGACACCTTGGTGTGCGTCGGCCAGTAGTCACGCGGCCGGAAGTCCAGGCACGCCTGGGCGGGCGGCGCGCAGCCGGTGGTGTCCCAGTACCAGGCGCCGACCACCGGCTTGGACGTCGTCAGCTCGAGCGACCGCTCCACCGCGCGCTTGTGCACGATCGGCCGGTCAAAGGTCAGCATGATCGGCATGCCGACGCCGTAGGTCTGGCCGGCGGCCTCATAGATAAAGGTCTGCACGGTCTTGCGCGGCTTGAGCGTGCTGAACGCGCTGGTTGCGGTGACCTGCTTGCCGTCGCGGCCGGTCGCGGTGGCGGTCACCGTGTAGCTGGCCGACACGTCGAGCGCCCAGTTGCTATGCCAGGACGTGTGCGCCGGGTTCATGGTGCCGCTGACCGGGTCACCCGCCGCGTGCACCGACACGCTGGTGATCTTGCCGTGCGCCGCGCTGACGGTGATGCCGTCGCCCGGCTGCACGTCCTTCGAGCCGTTCGCCGGCGAGATGCTCAGTTGCGCAGCCTGAGTCGCGGACTGGTTGCCGTTCCCGTTCTGGCCCGGCCCGTGCCTGGCGGCGGCGGGCGCCGAGCAGGCGGCGAGCAACCCGGCAGCGGCGCAAAGCGCGAGCAGTTGCAGCGTGCCGCGGCGGCGAGCGAGCGAAGCTGCGGGAACCAGCACCGTGGCCTCCAAGACAAGCGAGCGCTGCCGGGTACGCCGCGTCGCCGGGCTAGTCCTGCTGGTCGGCCGGGGTGATCTGCCGTGAATCGTCCGCGTTCGCAGCGGACCGGTCAGGTTCGCGGTTGGTATCCAACAATATGCCTGTCGGTCCTGACGCGGGAACTTGTGCCGCCCGCCGGCTGCGCCGTCCGCCGGCCATCCTGGCGAGGCCGATCAGGGCGGCAAGGCAGGTGATAGCGACCGCCGTCCACGGCACGTAGTCGCCGAGCCTGTCGAACAGCGTCCTGGCCGACGCGACCGGCAGGTTGACCCGCACCAGCAGCACGCCGCGGTAGGAGGTGCCGACCCAGGCCACCAGCCGGCCGCGGCCGTCGAACGCTGACGAGTCGCCGGTGAGCGCCGCCTGCACCACGGGCCTGCCGGTCTCGGCGGCGCGCAGCGCGCCGAGCGAGGCGTGCTGGGCCGGCGCCCAGCTCTGCTGGAAGGTGGAGTCAGAGGTCTGGTAGATGATCAGCTGCGCGCCGTGGTCGGTGTCCACCTGCGACATGTCAGGGAAGGCCGACTCGAAGCAGATCAGCACGCCGATGGTGAGCGGGCTGCCGTCGCGCAGCGTGGCGTGCAGCACGTGCGCGCCGGTGCCAGGCACGATGTTCGTCGCCGCGGCCTTGCTGATCTTGCTGAGCCAGCCGAGCACCGACCTGAACGGTATGTACTCGCCGAACGGCACCAGCCTGGTCTTGATGTAGCTGCCCTTGATCCCGGTCGGGCCGATCAGCAGCGCTTGCTTGGACTGGGCTCCTGACTTGTTCCGCGCATCCTGGTTCACCAGGATCTGCGCGCCGACCGACTTGGACAGGTCCTTGATCCCGGCCAGCAGCCGCGGGTACTTCGCCAGGTAGTAGCCGACACTGCTCTCTGCCCAGACGATGAGGTCGGCATGCCTGGCCGGGCCGGCGGTGAGCCGCTCGTTCTCGGCCACGGTGCCGGCCGGGCCGCGCGGGCCGGTGAGGCCGGGCTGCACCAGCGCCACGGTGATCGTCTTGTCCACCGGCGCGGCCGCGGTCATGGCGAACGCGACCGGCCCGGCGAACAGCACCGCTGCCGCCGCTGCCAGCGCCGCCAGCCTGATGGCCAGCCGGTCGGCCACGATCGCGATCAGGATGCCGGTGTTCACCGCCACGATGGCCATGGTGATCAGCCACGCGCCGCCAAGCGCGGCGAGCGCCAGGATGACCGGATGCTGCCACTGGCTCGCGGCGAGCAGCGCCCACGGACCGCCGATGCCCTGCCACGACCTGATCCACTCGGTCACCAGCCACGCGCTCGGGACCAGGAAGAACGCCACCGCCGCCCGCCACCAGCTCACCGGCTGCCTGAGCATGGACCAGACCGAGATGCCGACCGCGGTCCACAGGAAGCCGAGCACGATCGCGACCAGCAGCAGCGCCGGGCCAATGTTCGGGATCAGCCAGTACATGGTGGCGAGCAGGTAGCCGGCGCCGAACCACCATCCCCTGACCGCAGCCTCCCGCCTCGTCGCTGCGGCGCGCATCAGCCAGAGGCCGGGGACCAGCCCGAACCAGGCAAGCCATTCCAGGTTCGGCGCGGGAAACGCCAGCACGAGCACGGCTCCGGACAGCAGCGCGGCCCAGCGAGCTGGCTGCCGGAGACCACGCCAGAAGGTCACCTTCTCATTGTGCTGCCGCGCCTTACTGATTGACACCTTGCTCACCGGCGCCCGTCTGTGCGGTGGTTTGCAGCCTCGCTGCCTTGCGGCCGGCCCGGCGCGCCCGGCGGTCACCCAGCGCCCCGGCCATGGCCAGGCACAGCGCGGCCAGCGTGCCGAAGGTGAGCAGGCCCTCGGGCCAGCCGCCCACCCGGTCGGCCAGCGTGGTGTTGGTGCGCAGCGGGACCCTGGCGGTCACCACCTGGCGGTGCCACAGCTTGCTCTGCGCGAGCAGTGCGCCGTCCGGCGCGATGATCGCGCTGATTCCGGTGGTGGAGGCTACCGCGACCGCGCGGTCATGCTCGATCGCCCTGATCCTGGCCATGTCCAGCTGCTGCTCCGTCTCGCCGGTCTGCCCGTCAAGCTCGAAGTCGGCGTCGTTGGTCTGCACCGCGAGCAGGTTGGCGCCGGCCTTCACCTCGGAGGTGACCAGCCCGTCGAAGCCGACCTCGTAGCAGATCACGTCGCCGAGCCTGATCTTGCCGATCTTGAACACGACCGCCTTGTGGCCGGGCACGAAGTTGTGCGGCTGTAGTTCTGGCAGCGAGGTGAAGTGCTCGAGGAAGCTGCGGAACGGGATCACCTCGCCGAACGGGACCAGCCGCCGCTTCACGTAGATGGCGACAGGGCCGCGCCTCGGCAGCCACAGCTGGCCGGCGTTGCGCTGCGGGTTCTGCAGGACCGCGCCGACCAGCACCGGCCGGTTGATGTCGTTCACCGCGGCGAAGATGCTGTCGTAAATGTACAGATTGGAACTCGGGTCCTGGTCGGTGGAGTTCTCCGGCCAGATCACTACGTCCGGGGCCGGCTTCTTGCCCGCCCTGACCTGCGCGGCGTACTGCTCGGTCGCGGCGGCGTGATTCTGGGTGACCGTGGTCGACCGCCACAGGCTCGGCAGGTTCCTGGCGTGCGGCACGTTGCCCTGCACCGCGGCGACCACCGCTGTCGGATCGTGCGGGGAGCCAGGATCGACCGGCAGCAACGCGCCGCTCAGCGCTACCAGGGTCACCACGGCCAGGCTGACCGCAGGCCACAGCCTGGCTCTGAGCCTGGTCTGCAGCATCGGGCTGGCCTGCTGCGCCGGGCTGGCCTGCTGCGCCGGACTGGCCTGCTGCGCCGGGCTGGCCTGCTGCGTCGCCGGGTCGGTCTGCCGGCGGGCGCCGGCGACTGCCGGACCGGGCCCGAGGACCACCCAGGCGAGGCAGCCGCCTGCCAGCGCAAGCAGGAAGGTGAGCAGCGGCGGCCCGCCGACTGCCACCCAGCGCACGGTCGGCGCGCTGGCCTGGCTCATCGCCAGCCTGCCCCACGGAAAGCCCTCCCACGGCCAGCGGTCCCTGATCGCCTCGGCGGTCACCCACCAGCCGGCGATCGCCAGCGGCCAGGCCCGGAACCTGAGCAGGAAGTGCTGGCCGAGGACGAGCACGGCGAAGATCAATGTCTCGGACACCGCGAGCGCGGTCCACACGTACCAGGCGACGTTCACCAGCCAGGCAAGCAGCGGGAAGAAGAAGGCAGCGCCGAACAGCAGGCCCGCCAGGAAACAGAACCGCAGCCGCCGCCTGGCAACCGCGATGACCAGCAGCGCCGGGCCGACCGCGGCCAGCGGCCAGAGGCCGGCCGGCGGGAACGCCGCGGCCACGCAGAGCCCGCCTGCCAGCGCGCAGATCAGCGCCAGCCAGCCGGGCACCGGCCCCGGCCTGGCGGCCAGATCTGTGGCTGCCGCCGGAGCGGCCTGGCCGGTCATGGTCATCCGCATGTCAGCCGCACGGTCTCCGCTCGTCAGGGCCGTCCAGGTGGACAACCCGATGCTGCGAGCGTAGCCCGCCTGGCCGCATTGGCCTGCTGTCGAGATAGCCGCCCGAGCCGGGTCGAATCCGACCTAAAGATGCCGAACTCCGGAGCGAGTTGATGCACAGGCGGTTCCGTATTGACCCGATCTTTACGACTCCGAGGGCTGACGCGCTGATATGGGAGGGCTGACGGGCCGATACGCACGACAGCGGCGAAGGCGGGCTGAGCCGGGGCCGGTCACCGCGCCGTCGGCCGGGAGCGCCGTTGGCTACTGGAAAGTCACTATCACAGTTTCATCATCCGTGGGATTGCAGCTATCCACCGTGATACCGTCGTCACCGTCTGTTTGGCAAAGAACCGATGATTGTCCCGGTTCAGGCGTGATGCGAGGTCGCGAGATGGTCAGGATCCGTTATTCGGACCTGCCGGCTGGATTACACGTCAGTGCAAAGGCCGAGGGCCGCAGGACCGTCATCTACCTGCTGCCAGGACTGACCCCAGAACAACGGAAGGCAGCGCTGATCCGGGTACGCAGCGGCGCCAGGATGGGGTACGGACCGAAGTTAACCCCGGTCGGCGTGACGGTCGCGATCGCCGCCGACCGGCTCCGCAGCACCATCAGAAACGGTGCGCTCGCGATGCGGGCGCATCCGTTGCTGCTCATCCCGCCGCTCATCGTGTTCGTGTCGGCGGCCCTGGTGTTCGTGCTGCTGGTCTCGGTCTCCATCACGTTCAGGCCGGCCAGCCCGCCTGCGGCAGTCAACAGTCACCCGGCGGGCTTGCGGCAGCACGGCGGTCGTGGCGGCAACCACGGGTCTGCCCCGGCCGCGCTCGCCCCGGGCAGCACGGCGAGCCCCGATCCGTCCAGCTCGCCCGGCCGCTCGCACACGCCAGGTCACTCGGCATCGCCGTCGCCGTCGCCGACCTCCTCGACGCCGGGCAGCCCGTCGCCACAGCCGTCCTCGCCAGGGGCGTCGCCGTCGCCTTCGCCGTCCCCTTCGTCGAGCGGGCTGTGCCTGCGGGTCGGCCCGCTTGGCGTCTGCCTGCCGGTCTGACCTGCGGGTCCGCCGCCGCAGGATGCTGCGACGCGCCGCGGAAATGTCTGGCGGGCGCAACACCGTTCAAGACACAGACTGCCCGGCTGGCCCATGCTGGCAGCGGCAACACCGCAGGCGAGTCAGAGGACGTGACCGACATGAGCCGCCGTGGCTGGCTGCTGTTCGCAGCGCTGAGCGTGATCTGGGGCATCCCGTACCTGCTCATCAAGGTCGCCGTCGGCGGCGTGGCACCGCCGGTGCTGGTGCTGGCCAGGGTGACGATCGGGGCCGCGCTGCTGCTGCCGGTCGCGATCCGCAGGCGGCAACTGGCCGAACTGCTGCCACACTGGCGCTGGCTGCTCGCGTTCGCGGTGGTGGAGATCATCGCGCCGTGGCTGCTGCTGTCTGAGGCAGAGACCAAGCTGGCCAGCTCGCTGAGCGGGCTGCTGATTGCCTCGGTGCCGATCCTGGTCGCGCTGCTCGGCATGCTCACCGGCGGGTCCGACCGGCTTGGCTGGGTCCGCTGGGCCGGCCTGCTGCTCGGGCTGGCCGGCGTGGGGCTGCTGGCCGGCCGCGGGGCAGCGGGCGGGCACACGCTGGCCATCGGCGAGGTGCTCGGCGTCGCTGTCTGTTACGCGGCGGGCCCGATCATCGCCAGCAGGAAGCTCAGCGAGTTGCCGTCGCTCGGCATGACCGCCGTGTGCCTGGCATTCGCGGCAGTTGTCTACGCCCCGCTCGCCGCGCTGAGCTGGCCGTCGGCTGTGCCTGCCGCCAAGGTGCTCGCGTCGATGGCCACGCTCGGCGTGGTCTGCACGGCGGTCGCGTTCCTGGTCTTCTTCGCGCTGATCGCCGAGGCCGGGCCGGCCAGGGCGAGCGTGATCACCTACGTGAACCCCGCGGTCGCGGTCGCGCTCGGCGTCTCCGTGCTCGGTGAGCCGTTCACCTGGGCGATGGCGGTGGCCTTCGTGCTGATCCTCGGCGGCTCGGTACTGGCCACCAGGCCGACCGGGTCGGCCGCGCAGATAACGGAACGCGCCGCCAGCCGCCCATCGCTAGAATCGCGCAGGTGATCGACCTCAAGGCTGCCAGGCAGGAGCCGGACCGGTACCGGCACGCGCTGGCCAGGCGCGGCGCGGCGGAAGACTTCGACGCCCTGCTCGAGGCGGACGCGAGCTGGCGTTCGCTGACCGAGCGGGCCGAGGCGCTGCGGGCGGCACAGCGAAGCTCGTCGAAGGGCAAGCCGACAGAGGCAGAGCTTGACCAGTTGCGCCAGCTCAGGGACGAGCTGTCCGCGGCGCAGGCAGCGCTCAACGAGGCGGCCAGGCAGCGCGACGAACTGCTTGCCAGGATCCCGAACCTGCCTGACCCGACGGCCGCCGACGGCATGGACGAGGAAGACGCCGAGCTGGTCAGGACCTGGGGCGAGCGGCCGAAGTTCGATTTCGAGCCCAGGGACGCGACCGACCTGGGCTCGCCCAGGGGCTGGATCGACATGGCCAGGGGCGCCAGGCTGTCCGGATCAAGGTTCGCCTACCGGATCGGCGACGTCGCGCTTGCCGAGATGGCGCTGTACCGGTTCGTCATCGACAAGCTGACCAGGCTGGGCTTCCTGCTGGTGCTGCCGCCGATCCTGGTCGGCGAGCGCGCCATGTACGGCACCGGGTTCCTGCCGACCGAGGAGTCCAACCTCTACCACCTGGAGAAGGACGACCTGTACCTGACCGGCACGTCGGAGGTCGCGCTGGCCGGCCTGCACACCGACGAGCGGCTCGAGGAGGACGAGCTGCCCGCCAGGTACGCGGCCTTCACCACGAACTTCAGGCGCGAGGCCGGCGCGGCCGGCAAGGACACCAAGGGCATGTTCCGGGTGCACCAGTTCGACAAGGTCGAGATGTACGTGTACTGCGTGCCCGAGCAGTCCAAGGTCATCCACGACGAGCTGCTGTCGCATGAGGAGCAGATCGCCCAGGAACTCGGCCTGCCGTACCGGGTGATGAACATCGCGGTCGGCGACCTCGGCGCGCCGGCCGCCAAGAAGTACGACATCGAGGCCTGGTTCCCGGTGCAGCAGCGGTACCGCGAGATCACCTCGTGCTCGAACACCACCGACTATCAGGCCAGGCGGCTGAACATCAGGTTCCGCCGGGACGGCAAGCTGGAGTTCGCGCACACGCTGAACGGCACCGGCGCCACGGCGCGCGCGCTGCTGTCGATCATGGAGAACTTCCAGGACGAGCACGGCACGGTCGCGCTGCCTGAGGTGCTCACCAGGTTCGGCGCGCCGGCCAAGATCGAGGGCCCGTAGCGGTCCTACCGCTGTGCGGTGCCGGCCGACGGGTCAAGCCTGCTGAGCAGGGTGCTGCCCTCCGGCACGCCGAGCCCTGAGCAAGCATCCCAGCCGGGGCCTGCCTGGTAGGCGCCGTTGTTGCCTGAGGTGATGTCGCGCAGCCCGGTCACCGGCTGGCCAGGGGTGATCCCGGCGTACAGGGCCTCCTGGATCAGCCCGAACGGCTTGCCGGTGGCCTGCGCCATCCGGCAGATCAGCGCCGTCCACAGCGGCGCCACCGCGCTGGTCCCGCCGATCACCGTCCAGCTGCCGTCGATATAGACCTGGTAGCCGGTCTCCGGATCGGCGTTGCCGGCCACGTCGGGCACGCCGCGGCCGGTCTTCCCGCCGGCCAGGTCCGGCACGCCAGCGGTCGCCTGCCAGGCCGGCAGCGCGAACACGTCGCTCACCCCGCCGCCGCCTGCCCCGCCGCTGGTGCCGTCGTTCCACACCGTCTCTGACTGCACCGTGCCGGTGGCGGTGTCGATCTGCAGCGAGGTGCCGCCGCAGCCGAGCGCGTGCGGGCTGGACGCCGGATAGTCGGTGTGCTGGCCGCTGCTCGCCCCGTCGGTGCTGCCGTTGTCACCCGATGCCACGCACACCGTGACGCCGAGCGCCGCCGCGTCCGCGATCGCCTCGTCGAGCGCGGTGCGCGACTGCGCCGCCCAGGCATCCTCTGACTGTCCCCAGCTGATGCTGATCGCCGCCGGGGTCGGGCTGGCGTGCGCTGCGGTGGTGACCGCGTCCACGAATCCCTGGTCGGTGTTCGGCGCGAAGTAGACAAGCTGCCGTGCGCCAGGCGCCACCGAGCCGATCACCTCGATGTCCAGCAAGACCTCGCCGTCCGCGCCGTTCGGTGCCTGGTCCGGCACGTTCGTCGCGCCGTCCACACCGACCGCGGTGACCGACGGCTCGGTGATGCCGAGCTTGCCGAAGAAGGCCGACAGGTCCGCGGCGCCGAAGCCGCCGCCAAGCTCGATGATCGCGGCTACCTGGCCGGTGCCGTCGGTGCCCGCCGGGTACTGGTAGGCGGCGGCGACCTGCGGCGGCGTATAGGAGACGGCCACGGCAGTCGCCCGCCGGTACTGGTACCTGGCGGCCGGCCTTGTGTCGAGTCCGAGTACCGCCACGATCGAGCCGTCCAGCTGCTCCGGCACGGTCAGGCTGCCCTGTACCAGCCGGTGCGGCCTCGCGACACCGTCCTGGCCGACGCTGGTCGCCTGGCTGACCTGCGCGCCGAACGCGCCCGCCAGCGCCCCCGCGGTGCCCGCCACGGTCATCCGGCGCCCGACCGGGTCCAGCGCGGTGACCACGATGCCGGTGCCGAGGCCGGCCAGCACCTCGGCGACGAGCTCCTGGTCCGCCGGGTCGGAGCCGTACCTGGCGAGCTCCGCAGGTGCCAGCCTGGCCAGGCCGCCCGCCGAGGTCCTCGGCAGCTCCTCCATCCGGCTGGTCAC